>PTKA01000141.1 GCA_002937525.1 Alphaproteobacteria bacterium MarineAlpha10_Bin3 | reverse complement strand
GAAACCGGACCGCCGTTTCCAGCGTTGTCAAGCCGCCGCCCGACGTCATCATGAACAGCGCCCCGGCCAGCCCGCGTTCATCCAGCGCCACCTTGAGGCGGGGGAGATAGCGCGCCATCAGCGGTTGCACATAGGCGTTGGCGCTGGCCGTGGTGAAGCGCTCATATTCGCGCACTTCCGGGCTGACCTCGGAGGACAGCGTGATCGCGAGGTTCGGATTTCCAGCCCGTAATATTTCGCGGACCCGCTGTTCATGGCGGTCATCGACATAGGCGTGCAGGAACCCGATGGCGACGCTTTCAACGCCGTCTTTTTCCAGCTTGGGCAAAAGGTTGTGAACCGCTTGTTCGTCCAATGCTTTAAGAATTTCGCCACCCACCGACAGCCGCTCGGGCACGGTGTAGCGCAAATAGCGCGGCACCAGCGGCGTCACCTTGTCGATGAACAAATCATACTGGTCGTAGCGGGTTTCATAGGCGATATCGAGGACATCGCGGAAGCCTTCGGTGGTGATCAGCGCGGTGCGCGCGCCGGTCCGCTCGATGATCGAATTGGTCGCCAACGTGGTGCCGTGAATCAGGATATCGATATCGGCCAGGGTCAGCGACGCCGACAAAAGCACCGCGTCGATCCCTTCCAGCACGCCTTCTTCGGGCGCATGGGCGGACGTGAGCACCTTCGCCGTGGTCCGCTTGCCATCCTGTTCCACCACCACATCGGTAAAGGTGCCGCCGACATCCACCGCCATCCGCGCCGTTTTGCGCCCGTTCGTCATATTTCAATATACTCCAATATCTTGTTACATCCGCTTTGGCGGCGGCGGATACTAACCGCTTGCGCCGGGCGGACAAAGACCGGGAAGGGTGAATGCGATGAAAAATACGGCGTGCTAGGCGCGCTTGCCTGGCTTGGGCGGCAGGGAACGCGGGCGATTGCCGTCCTGGCAATGATCGGCATCGCGGCCCCGCCAATCGGCGAATTCCTGCAACCGGTGTTCACGTTGGCGGTCATAGTGTTGCTGTCTAGCGCGTTTCTGCGCCTGGACATCGCCCGTCTGCGGCACGCCTTGCGCCGGCCCGCCCTGGTCATCGCGGCGACAACATGGACATTATTGGCGATTCCATTGCTGATCGGCGGGGCCGGGCTGGCGCTGGGATTGGAAGACAGGGCGCCGGCGCTGTTTCTTGGCGTCACTTTGCACGCGGTCGCATCGCCCATGGTGGCGGCCCCGGCCTTTGCCGCCCTGATGGGGCTGGATGCGACGCTGGTTTTGTTTGCCCTGGTGGCCAGCACGATGGCGATACCGCTTACCGCGCCGCTGCTGGCGCAATTTTTCCTGGGTCCGGCGGCCAACCTGTCGCCGGGATCGCTGGGCCTCGGCCTGTTCGCGATACTGGGCGTATCGGCGCTGGCCGCCGCCGCGATCCGCCGTTTCGCCTCGTTGCGCGCAATCGAGCGCTACAAGGATGAAATCAACGGCGTCAATGTCGTGTTCCTGTTCGCCTTCGTGGCGGTGACGACACGCGGCGTCCAGGCCAGTTTCCGGGCCGATCCGGTGCTGGTCCTGGCGATTACCGGCTTCGCCTTCGCCCTGTTTTTCGCCGTGCTGGGCGTGACAATTCTGGTGTTCCTGCGGGCCGGCAAGGACCGCGCCTTCGCGCTCGGCTTCATGACCGCGCAACGCAATATGGGGCTGATGGTCGCCGCCGCAAGCGGCGTTTTGCCCGACTTGACCTGGCTTTATTTCGCCTTGACCCAGTTTCCCATCTATTTGACCCCGGCCTTGCTGCACCCTTTGGCAAGGCGGACTACCCGGTCATGACTGGCAGCAGGCGAGACAGGTTTCGTGCAGCGACTGGGGGATCGTGATGCCTTCGGTCGGGGTGCGCTTGCGCGCCGCGTAGCGCCGGTCGGACGGTAGCCTGGTGCCGTCCTGTTCGAGGATTTTCTCGAACAGGGTTTCGGCATGGCTCAAGACCGGGCCGCTGTCGCCATTGGCGGCGAAACGCGCCGGGTCGATGGCGATCATCATCTGTCCGCCTTCCGACGGGCCGCCATCGGTGTTGACGTCGGCCGCCGATTCGAAACCGAACTTGCCGCCGGTCAGCCCGACCGCCAGCATTTCGACCATCAAGGCGATCGCCGCCCCCTTATGGCCGCCGAACGGCAGTTGCGCGCCGGCCAGCCCGGCCTTGGGGTCGGTCGTGGGGTTGCCGTCGGCGTCGATTGCCCAGCCTTCGGGGATCGGTTTGCCGTCGCGCAAATGGATCTGGATCTCGCCGCGCGCCGAGGCGCTGGACGCCTGATCGAAGATCATCGGCGGCTTGCCGGCGCGCGGCCAGGCAAAGGCCATCGGATTGGTGCCGTACAGCTTCTCGATGCCGCCGGCGGGTGCCACGAAGGATTTGGAATTGACGAAGGCCATGGCGACCAGCCCGTCTTCGGCCAGCGCATCGACATCGTACCACAGCGCAGCAAAATGATGCGACGCGACGATCGGCATGGCGGCGATGCCCTGCTGGCGCGCCTTTTTGGCCAAGGTCGAGCGGCCCGCCGCCATCGCCGGGGCGGCGAACCCGCGATGGGCGTCGACCCGGATTACGCCCGGCGCATCGTCATGCAAGGTCGGTTTGGCCTTGCCGTCGATACGCCCGCTGCGCGCGCCATTGCAGTAGCCGGCCAGCCGGAACAGGCCGTGCGACTTGCAGCCGTCGCGCTCCGCCGACGTCATGACATCGGCGATCACGGCGGCGTTTTCGTCCGAAACCCCCGAAGCGGCGAGGCCGCGCAGCGCCAGCGCCCGCACCTCATCCAGGCTCAATCTGACATCGCTCACCACTTGTTCCTCAATTCGCGCAGTTTGACAAAGACGGTCCGGGCGTCCGGTTCGTCGGGCAAATCGGGAAATTCCTCGCGCAGCCGCGCGATCACCGTCGGGCTGTGCAGGCGAAAGAAAGTGTTGATTTCCTTCTCCAACGCCAGGGTCGATACCAGGGCCGCATTCGGGTCCTGGTCGGCGACATCGTCCAGCAGCGCCTTCGCCTTGTCGTTGTCGGGCTCCCGGTCGAGGGTGAATTCCAGATTATTGGCGATATAATCATGGCCCGGATAGATCAGCGTGTGATCCGGCAAGGTCACCAGTTGCTTGGCGAAGGTATCGTACAACTCGTTGGGATGGCCGCCATGATGGCAGTTGCCCGCACCTGCGTTGAACAAGGTATCGCCGCAGAACAGCGACGGCTGATCGGTGCGCGACACGATGCAGACATGGCTCATCGTGTGGCCCGGCGTATCGAGACATTCAAGTTCGACCGAACCGCCGACCTTGATGATGTCGCCGGCGGCAAGCCCGCGGTCGATGTTCGGAATCTTGTCCTTGGCGTTGGCATGGGCGAGGATTTTCGCCCCGGTCGCCGCGACCACGGCGTCGTTGCCGCCGATATGGTCGCCATGTTCATGGGTATTGAGGATCTGCGTGATCTGCCATCCGTTGCGTTTGGCCACGCCGAGGCATTTTTCGTGATCCAGCGGATCGACGGCCATCGCCTCGCCGCTATCGGGGCACACGATCAGATAGTTGAAATTGCGATACGCGTTTCCGGTCCAGATCTGTTCGACAATCAAGGGAACCTCCTATGCATTGATATTTCGCCAACTCTAACCCAGACCAGCCTTGATCCGCCAGCGTATCTGGAATTCGGCCCGCCCGGTCGCTATATTTCCCACCATGGGAAGAATGCTGGCGAAATCGGGCGTCCTGCTGGCGCTAGCGTTGCTGGTCGCCGGGTTTGGCGGGATTGAGCGTGCGTTTGCGCCCAAGGCCGAGTTATGGGCGCGTTGGACGGCCGCGGACGAAACATCCACCCTTGGCGTCGATCACGGCGACTGGGACGAATTTCTGCGCAAATACGCCAAATCCGACAACGCCGGCTATAATCTGGTCGCCTATGGCACGGTGACGGCGGCGGACCGCCGGGCGCTCGACGCCTATATCGCGCGTCTTGCCGACAGTCCGGTCGGCCGGCTGGCCCGGCCCGAACAGCTCGCTTACTGGATCAATCTGTATAACGCGCTGACGGTAAAGGTCATTCTGGATCATTATCCGGTAAAATCAATCCGCGATATCGACATCTCGCCGGGGTTGTTCAGCGACGGCCCCTGGGGCCGCAAGCTAATCGAAGTGTCCGGCCAGCCGGTCAGCCTCAACGATATCGAACACCGCATTTTGCGGCCGATCTGGCGCGATGCGCGCCTCCACTACACCTTGAACTGCGCCGCACTGGGCTGCCCGAACCTGCCGCCGCGCGCCTTCAGCGCCAGCCAAACCGATGCAATGATGACCGCGGCGGCCAGAGCCTATATCAACAGCCCGCGCGGCGCGCGGCGCAGCGGCGAACAGCTAATCGTGTCCAGCATCTATGACTGGTACATCGCCGATTTCGGCGGCGACGAAGCCGGCATCGTCGATCATCTGCGCCGCTTTGCCGATCCGCCGCTGCTCAAGATGCTCGAAGACCCTGGCCCGCTGGCCGCATCCTATGACTGGGCGCTGAACGAAGCGCGCGAATAGACGCCGCTTTCAGCCTTCGCGGCCATGTGCGATGCCGAGAACCCGCTCGCCGCCCTCATACCAGCCATCCATCCGGTCGCGGTAGAACGCCAGATAGCCCTTGATCGGCAGCACTTCGTCGCACGGGTCTTCGTAGCTCCAGACCGAATTTTGCAAAAGGCGCCCGCCGGCGTCGATGGTCCAGTACGACGCATCGCCCTTGAAGGGACAGTGGGGCGTGTGACCGGTCGGCGCCAACAAGGCCATATCGACATCGGCGGGCGGAAAATACACCACCGGCTGGTAATTTTCTTCGCGCATCTCTAGCGCATTCACGCTATCGGCGAGCGACTTGCCATTCAAAATCACCCGCACTTGCTTGCCCATTGCCGCGATATCGATGCGGTATCCAGGATGTTTGGCGTATCCGGGGCCGCTATTCGTGCCGGTTTTACGATCCGTCATGGTCTACAGATTCCTTGCCATTATGCGCCACCGGGCGACAGTTTAGCGGTTATCGCCGCCGGCGCGACCGGTAAAGCCAGGCCAGAATTTCCGGCGGCACGCGAAGATAGTACAATATATGGATCAACAGCCATCCGCCGACGATCGCCGCTGGATGGCGACCCGAAAAACGCCGGGACGACGTGATCAGCGGC
>PTKA01000140.1 GCA_002937525.1 Alphaproteobacteria bacterium MarineAlpha10_Bin3 | reverse complement strand
CAATCGCCGAATCATAGGCGTCGATCTTGGTGCTGAACGCGGTTTCCGACTTGCCGACCACGGTCGGCGCGCGGGTCATGCTCTCAACCCCGCCGGCGATGAACAGGTCGCCTTCGCCCACCGTGGTGGCGTGCGCGGCGGCGATGATGGCGCTAAGCCCGCTGGCGCAGTTGCGCTGGATCACCTGTCCCGGCACTTCAATCGGCAGACCGGCCAGCAGACCGGCATGGCGGGCGACGCAGCGGCTGTCTTCGCCGGCCTGGTTGCCGCAGCCGATGATGACATCGTCGAAATCCTCGCCCTTGAACGCGGTATCGGCAATCGCGTCGCGGATGACGCTGCCCAGCATGTCGTCGGGACGGACCCGGGCCATGACGCCGCCGTGGCGGCCAAAAGCGGACCGTTTGCCGCCATATAGATAAGCATCGAGCATTGAATGTCTCCCTTGGGTCAAGTGTCCGGCGTCAGCAGCGAGACGCCCAGCCTGGCGCGGCGGATAAGCCACGGGTTCGGCCGGTAGCGCGGGTCGCGGGTGAGGCCATGGATGGCTTCGAGTATCCGCAAAATCCTGTCTGGCCCCACTCTATCGCCAAACGTCAGCGGGCCGTACGGAAAATTGAGCCCGAGCGTCACCGCCTTGTCGATGTCTTTGGGCGAGGCGATGCCCATCTGGGCGACCGCACAGCCGGTATTGCAGATCGTCGAGACGATGCGCTGGGCAACGAAGCCGGGTCCGTCGCGGACCACGGTGGCCTTCACTTCGCCGCCGCCCAGCACGCCGTGCGCCGCGTCCCGGTACGCCGGATCGGTGATCGGCGTGGTCATCAAGGTGCGCCGCCGCGCAAAACCGATCACCGTATCGACGGCAACCGTGCGCCGCGCATCGAGCCCTTGATCGACCGCGCTGGCCGTCGCGTCGTCGCCAATCGGCGTGACCAGGATCAGCGAATCCGGGTCAGGCGTGTCGCCGTCGTCGATTGTCGCGCCGGCGTCCTTGAGTGCCGTGCTCACCATGGCGTGGCCGTCGGCCTCGAGCGCGCTGACCCAGACCGGGCGGTCGTCATAGGCGGGAGCCGGCATTTCGTCGTCCGCCAGCATCTTGCCGTCTTCATAGCTGTAGAACCCGGCCCCGGTCTTGCGGCCAAGCCGGCCGGCCGCGGCCCGGGCCGCCATCATCATCGCCGGACGGAAGCGGGGTTCATGGAACGTCTGTTCATAGATCAACGCCGTCGCCGGATGGGTCACGTCCAGCCCGGTCAGATCCATCAGTTGGAACGGCCCCATGCGGAAGCCGGCGGCGTCGCGCATGATGCGGTCGATCGACACGGTGTCGGCGACGCCTTCCTGCACCATGTGGGCGGCTTCGATGTTGAAGCCGCGGCCGACCTGATTGACCAGGAAACCCGGCGCGTCGTTGACCCGGACCGGTTCGCGCGTCATCCGCCGGCCAACCGCCATCATCGTGTCGCAGACCCGGTCCAGCGTCAGTACCCCGGCGATGACCTCGACCAGCGGCATCAGCGGCACCGGGTTGAAGAAGTGGAAGCCCACCACGCGTTCCGGATTACGGCATTGGGACGCAATCGTCGTCACCGATAGCGATGAGGTGTTGGAAGCCAGGATTACGTCCGCGGCCACGATGTCTTCGAGTGCGGCGAAGACCTTGTGCTTGACGTCGAGATTTTCGACCACCGCTTCGATCACCACGTCGCAGCCGGCGAACCCGTCCATGCCGGTCAGCGGTTCGATGCGCGCGGTGGCGGCGTCGGCGTCGGCGTCGCTCATGCGGCCTTTTTGCGCGGCGCGAGTGAACATGCTGGCGATGAAGTGCAGCGCATCGGCGACGGCGTCCTGGTTGAGGTCGTAAAGCCGCACCCGCATGCCGCCGGCGGCGGCGACCTGGGCAATCCCCCGGCCCATCGCCCCGGCGCCAAGAACCCCCACCATGAATGATTCGCTGCTTGGATCAGTCGCCATATTTCACCCTTTGTCCCTCGGAATTTGCGGCGCAGAATGTAGCCGCCGGACTTGCTGCAACACAACAACATTTCGTCCAACAAGGAACTTGACCCATGCCAGACAGTGTCAACGAGGCCGATTTCACCCAATTTCTCGACACCATCCGCCGTTTCACCAACGAGAAGCTGAAACCGGCCGAACTGGAGATCGACGATACCGGCGAAATTCCTGAACCCATCGTCGAACAAATGCGCGAGCTGGGCCTGTTTGGCATGACCATTCCACAACAATATGGCGGGCTCGGCCTGTCGATGGAACAGCAGGTGCGCACGACGTTCGAGTTTACCCAGACTTCGGCCGCGTATCGCGCGCGGTTTTCGACCACGCTCGGCCTGGCCTCGCAAGCGATCCTGTTCAACGGACGGCGCGAACAATGCGAAACCTATTTGCCGAAGCTGGCCAGCGGCGCGATGACCGCGTCCTTTGCGTTGACCGAACCGGGAGCCGGTTCCGACGCCGGCGCGATCACGACGCGGGCGCGCCTGGATGGCGGCGATTACGTCCTGGACGGCCAGAAATGCTACATCACCAACGCGCCGGAAGCCGATCTATTCGTGGTGATGGCCCGGACCGGGCCGGCGCAATCCGGGTCCAGCGGCATATCCGCGTTTCTGGTCGAAGCCGGGACGGCGGGCCTTTCGACCGGCCCCATCGACGCCAAGATGGGGCAGCACGCATCCCATACCAGCGACGTCTTCTTCAACGATTGCCGCATCCCCGCTGCCGCCTTGCTTGGCGAGGAAGAGGGCCAGGGTTTCAAGAACGCGATGGCCGGGATCAATACCGCGCGCATCCATGTCGCCGCGACCTGCGTCGGCCAGGCGGAACGCTTGATCGCCGAAGCATTGAGCCATGCCATGGCGCGCCGGCAATTCGGCCAGCCGATTGCCGAATTCCAGTCGGTCCAGAACATGCTGGCCGACAGCCGGGCGGAGGCGCTGGCCGCCCGCGCCATGGTGCTGGAGACCGCGCGCGACATCGATGCCGGCGCACGGCCGCTGGATGCGATGTCCTGCTGCAAGCTGTTCGCCTCGGAAATGGTCTGCCGGGTGGCCGACCGCGCGGTGCAGATTCTGGGCGGTGCGGGCTATATGGATGGCCATATCGTATCGCGCCTGTACCGCGATGTGCGGCTGTTCCGGATTTTCGAGGGCACGTCGCAAATCCATCAGCGCATCATTGCGCGCCAGATGATAAAGGCCGCCGGTTAGGGTTGGGTTTTGCCCGCTGTTCCGATGGCGAACGCCGGGCGCCCAACCGCTCCAATGCGCGGTTGAGCGCTTGCAAGAAGCGAAAAAGGTCCGTATTAGGCGAAAAAACGGCGGTTTAGCGGCAATTTGTCGCTGAATCGGTATTGTCTTGTCGGGCGGGATGATGACAATACGCCGCTGGAATCCATCTCCGCCCCTCTTGCCCCCAACATCTGACAGGGTCCGTTCACGATGACCACGCAATTCTATGACAGCCTCCGGCCGCTGTTTCGCCCGCGCTCGATCGCCATTCTCGGCGCTTCCGGCGATCCGGCGCGGATTGGCGGGAAGCCGGTTCGGCTGCTCAAGGATTTCGGCTTCGGCGGCAAGATCTATCCGGTAAACCCAAACCATGAAACCGTGCAGGGCCTGCCAGCCTATGCGTCGGTCGGCGATATCAAGGGCACGGTCGATCAGGCGATAATGGCGGTGCCGGCACGCCTCGCCGTGCAGGTCGCCCAAGAGTGCGCCGCCAAGGGCGTCAAGTCGATCGTCGCCTTTACGTCCGGTTTCGCCGAGATGAGCGCCGACGGGATCGCCATGCAGGAACGGTTGAGCGAAATCGCGCGTGAATCCGGCATGCGGATCATGGGCCCGAATTGCCTGGGCATTTTCAGCGTCCGCGACCGTTCCTGGTCGACGTTTTCGTCGTCGGTGGAAATGGTCCGCCCCAAGACCGGGCCAATCGGCATCGTCAGCCAGAGCGGCGCGTTCGGCGCGCATTTCTTCGCCCTGGCGCGCGAACGCGGCTGCGGCTTCAGCTACTGGGCCACCACCGGCAATGAATGCGACGTGGAATTCGCCGACTGCGTGCGGTTCTACGCCGAGGACAAGGACACCAAGGTCATCCTTGGCTATATGGAAGGCTGCCGCGACGCAGAGCGGCTCTACGAAGCGCTCGCCATCGCCCATGCCAATGGCAAGCCGGTGGTGATGATGAAGGTCGGCAATTCCGATATCGGCGCCCATGCCGTCGCCTCGCACACCGCGTCGCTGGCCGGGTCCAACGATGTCTACGAAGCCGTCTTCAAGCATTTCAACGTCCACCGCGCCCGCACCGCGCGCGAACTGGTCGATATCGGCTATGCCTGTTCGTTCGGGCAATATCCCAAGGGCAAGCGGCTGGGTATCGTCACCATTTCCGGTGGCGCCGGGGTGCTGATGGCCGACGCCGCCGCCGATGTCGATCTTGACGTGGCGCCGATGCCGGCGAAGACGCAGGCGCGGCTCAAGAAACTGATCCCCTTTGCCGGGACCCGCAACCCGGTCGACACGACGGCGATGTTCTATAATGACTGGTCGCTGCTGACCAAGAATTTCGATGCGATGTTAAGCGAAGGCAATTACGATTCCATCGCGTCGTTCTTCACCAGCTTCGCGTTTTCCGATGCGCTGACCGACAAGCTGCTGGAAGCGATCCGGCCGATCCGCAAGAAATTTCCCGACCGGCCGATGGCGCTGTCGATTTTTGGCGACCCGAAAAACCTGCGCAAGATCGAAGCCGAAGGCATCCTTGCCTTCGAGGACCCGGCCCAAACCATCTTTGCGCTGTCCGCCCTCGCCCGCCTTCATGCCGGCTTTCAGCGCAAACTCCCGGCCCCGCCGGCGATCCCGGCCAAGACGCCCCGTATGCCAAAACGCGCCTTGAACGAATACGAAGCCAAGCGCCTGCTGAAGCGTGCCGGCGTGCCGGCGGCGCGCGAAAGCCTGGCCAGCTCGCCGGCCGATGCGGCCAAGAAGGCGGCCGCCATCGGTTTCCCGGTGGTGATGAAGATCGTCTCGCCCGATATCCTGCACAAAACCGAAATCGGCGGCGTCAAACTGAATCTCGGCTCGCAATCCGCCGTGCGCAAGGCCTACGGCGAGATCCTGGCCAGTGCGCGAAAGGCCGAGCCCGATGCCCGCATCGACGGAATTCTGGTCGCTAAATTGATCGGCGGCGGGGTCGAGACGATCCTC
>PTKA01000014.1 GCA_002937525.1 Alphaproteobacteria bacterium MarineAlpha10_Bin3 | reverse complement strand
GCTTGACAACCCCTTGTTATTACTAGCTAATGTTGCAGCCCAACGTGACGAAAAGCGTAACGATTACGCACACTTCCGAAACCGTCAGGAACTTATGAATACTATTCATGTTTCACTCCTACGTGAAAAGGTGAATGAAATTGGTGACTTAGAGCAGTTTCACCTTGCGCTGTTGTAACTCCCTGTAATTGCTGGTTTACAGACTAGTGACGATGCTGCTGTCCTGCAACTTCGGTGCCGGTTTCGCCGAATATGAATGGCGGATCCGGACCACTGGCCATGCCCCGCCCGGCCATCCGTCGCCGCGCTGGCAGGGCGGCGATCTGGCCGGCGGGCATATTCTGCTGCTCGCCGAGCAAGGGTTCGGCGATGCGATCCAGTTTGTCCGCTACGCGCCGATACTGCAGCGCGGCGGCGCCCGCGTCAGCATTCAATGCGCCGCGAAATTGGCGCCGCTGTTCGAGACTCTGGATGGTGCGCCGGCGATTGTTCCTTTTGGCGAAAACGCACCGCCGGTCGATTGTCACGCGCCGCTGATGAGCTTGCCGTATCTGCTGGGCACGCGGCTGGACAATGTGCCGGCCGAAATTCCCTACCTCCGGGCGCCGCGCGATGCCATCGCGCCACCGGCGGGCGATGGCCGCGTCCGGGTCGGATTGTGCTGGGCCGGCAGCCCGGCCCATCCCGATGACCCGCGGCGGTCCTGCCCGGCGGCAATATTGGCGCCCCTGCTGGCGCGGCGCGATATCGCCTGGGTCAGTCTGCAATACGGCCCGCAGGCCGGTGCTTTCGCCGATACCGGACACCGGCTCGAAGACTGGTCGGACAGGCTGGACGGCTTCGCCAGCACGGCGGCGGCGATGGGCGCGCTGGATCTGGTGATCACGGTCGATACCGCGACCGCGCATCTGGCCGCCGTCCTGGGCCGGCCGACATGGCTGATGCTGAAATATTCACCGGACTGGCGCTGGATGCTCGATCGGACCGATAGCCCGTGGTATCCCACCATGACGCTGTTCCGTCAGGCCACGCCAGGCGACTGGGCCGGGGTTGTTGCGCGTCTGCAAGCCGCGCTTGAGGGGTGGATGGACGGGTGATGCTGCGCCGGCTCTACGATTGGACGATGGATCTGGCGGCGAAGCCGAACGCGATGCTCTGGCTCGCCGTACTCGCCTTCGCCGAAAGTTCCTTCTTCCCGATCCCGCCCGACGTTCTGATCATTCCCATGGTGCTGGCAGCGCCGACGCGGGCCTGGCGGATCGTTGCCGTCGCCACCGCCGCCTCGGCGCTGGGCGGTCTTGCCGGATACGCCATCGGGCTGTTCGTTTTCGAGACGCTGGGCCGGATGATCCTCGATTTCTACGGCTATTTCGACAAGTTCGAACGGTTTCAGGACTGGTACCGGGAATGGGGCGGCTGGATCGTTTTCGCCGGCGGTTTCAGCCCGATTCCCTACAAGGTCATCACCATTGCCAGCGGCTCGGTCAATCTTGATCTGGCGACTTTCACGGTCGTTTCGGTAATCAGCCGGGGCGCCCGGTTTCTGCTGGTCGCGGCCTTGCTGTGGCGGTTCGGGCCGCCTATCCGGGCCTTCATCGAACGCTGGCTCGGACCGCTCACGCTGGCCTTCGTGCTTTTGCTGGTGCTGGGCTTTGTGGCCGTGCGGTTTCTGGCATGATACGCGATCCACGGTTCGTTCCGGCTGGCTTGCTGGCGCTCTGCATCGTCACCTTGGCGACCGTCTACGCCTCCCAGTATTGGGGCGGATTGCAGCCCTGTCCGCTATGCCTGTATCAACGCTGGCCGTGGTGGATCGCCGGTGGGCTGGCGGTACTGGCGCACCGGCCCGAACTTCGCCACAGCGCCCTGATGCTGGCCGGTCCGACGCTGTGGGTGGGTGCGGGTATCGCCTTGTATCATGTCGGGATCGAACAGCAATGGTGGGCCGGCCCCAGCGCCTGTAGCGGGGCGGCCACGCCGGGTAGCCTGGACGCCTTGCGGGCGCAGATTTTCGCCGCGCCGATTATTCGCTGCGACGAAATTGCCTGGTCGCTGTTCGGGATTTCGATGACCGGCTACAATGCGCTGCTGTCCCTGGCGGCGGGGGCTGGCGTATTATGGCTGCCGCGCTGGAAGGGGAGGCCGCGATGACTGAAACACCGGGCGCCGGTCCGGCCTATCTGCCGGGCGACAGGCCGGCCGACGCGCGCGCAGCACGGATCATCCGGGTCGATCAGGCCGGTGAATTCGGCGCGGTGCGGATTTATGCCGGGCAACGCGCGGTGCTGCGCCGCGGCAAGGCGGCCAAAGCGATCGAACAGATGGCGGCGCAGGAAGCCGTCCATCTGGAAACTTTCGACCGGTTGATCGTCGAACGCCGGGTCCGTCCAACCGCGTTGCGGCCATTGTGGCATGTCGGCGGCTACGCCATGGGCGCCGCCACGGCGTTGCTGGGCGAGAAGGCGGCGATGGCGTGTACCGCCGCGGTCGAGGAAGTGATCGACGAACATTATGCCGGTCAACTGGCGGCGCTGGGCGAGAGCGATCCGGAACTGTCGGGTATCATCGAAGAATACCGCGCCGATGAGGCGGCGCACCGGCAAACCGCGCTCGATCACGGTGCGCGGGACACCCTGGCTTATCCGGTGCTGACGGCGGCGGTCAAATCGGCTTCCCGGCTGGCCATCTGGCTGTCCGAAAGATTCTAATAGGGGTCCAGTTCGGTATCCCAGTAGAGGAAATCGCGCCAGCTATCATGCAGGAAATTGGGCGGGAACTGGCGGCCGTTTTCCTGTAACTCATGCATGCTGGGCTGGCCCGGGATACGCTTTGGCATCATGTTGGCGGCGCGCGCCAATCGCCCGCCCTTGCGTAAATTGCAGGGCGCGCAGGCGGCCACCACGTTTTGCCAGGTCGTGCGGCCGCCGCGCGAACGCGGGATCAGATGGTCGAAGGTCAATTCATGCGCCGGCAAGGCGAGGCCGCAATACTGGCAGGCGAAGCGGTCGCGCAGGAAGACGTTGAAGCGGGTGAAGGCCGGCTGGCGCTGCATGCCGATATATTCCTTCAACGAGATCACGCTCGGCAGGTGCAGCGAAAAGGAGGGCGAGTGGATTTTCCGGTCGTACACCGACACCACATTGACCCGTTCGGTGACGACCGCCTTCACCGTGTCGTGCCACGACCAGAGCGACAACGGGAAGTAACTGAGCGGCCGAAAATCGGCATTCAGCACCAGCGCCGGGCACGCATTTATCGCCACCGTCATCGGCCAATTCCCACTCAAACTTGCGCGTTGTCTTCCAAAGCGCCAAGACCGTACACCGCGCCAGCACTTCGATGCAACCGTGGACGATAGCCGGCCTCGAGCACGCGGACCGACGATGCGGGCGTCAGCACGCATACGGTCTGACTCGGTGCGCGGGTCATTGCCGGACCGTATCCCCGCCACGACCAGCGCCGCAGCCCGCCGCGCAAGACCAGATGCGCGGCGCCATCGAGTTCGATGAACGCGCCGTCCGGCAGCGCGCCAAGGCGCGCACGCCAGCGCCGCTGCGCGCGGCTTCCCGCCTTCACGCGCTCAAGATGCAACTGGCGGTCCATCGCCGGCGCGGTCGGCGGCGTGTCCAGCCCCGCCGCCTTGCGCCATGCGCGTTGCCAGTCATGGAAGGCGTCTCGCCGGCATTCGTAACAGGGCCGGTGCCCGGCGGCGATCGCCGTTGCCTCGTCGAAAAAAAACAGCTCCGTATAGCGGCGCGGCGTCATGACCACGCGGTGCCGGCCGCGAAATTCCAGCCGGCAAATCAGCCATGCCTTCAGCGCCCAACGCCGCCGCCCAAGCTGCCTGTCGGCGTCATGCAGGATTCCGCGATTGCCAATGAACAACCCGCGTTCGGGCACGGCGACGATCTGTCCCTGCGGCGTGACGCGGTTTTGCAAGGTCATGGCAAATTACACGGCGAAGGCCGCCTTGAGGAACGCGCCGCCATGGGTCAGCCCTTCATGGTCGATGCCGTGGCCAAGGCCCGGCCGGGCGACGGTATTGACGGGTATCCCGGCCGCTTCCAGCCCCTGTTCGGCCAGGGCCATCGAGTCAAAGGCGACCAGTTCGTCGGCTTCGCCGTGGATCAGCAGGAATGGCGGCCGCGAGACGGTTTCGCTTTCCAGCTGTTCGGGACCGACCAGCCGGCCGGAATAGCCGACGACGCCGGCCACGGCCTCGTCGCGGCGCGGGATGACATACAGGCTCATCATCGTACCCTGGCTGAAACCGACAATAGCCAGCTTGTCGGGGCGCAGCCCGACCCGTTCGAGTTCCTGGTCGATGAAGGCGTCGAGAACCGGCGCCGCCGCCCGCACGCCGGCCAGCATCGCCGATGACGAGCGGTCCTGCACGCTGAACCATTGATATCCCATCGGTGACATATCGCAGGGGAACGGCGCAGTGGGCGAGGCAAAGGCCGCATCGGGCAAAAATTCCGCCCAATGCGGCGCCAGCCCAATCAGATCGTTGCCGTCGGCGCCCAGCCCGTGCAGCAAGATGACGAGCTGCCTAGCCGCCTTGCCAGAGGCAGGGTCGATGCGGGGACCGTCCAGAGTGAAGAATGCCATCGGTTGTTTTCCCTTTGCCGCTTGTAATTGCGCAAATTCGTCGTCGCGAACCCAACCGGTTCGCGCGGGATTTGCTATAGCGCCGCTTTATTGTAGTGGTGCCACATCAGCAGCGCCACGATGCCGCGCCATGGCCGCCAGTCCTCGGCAATGCGGTCCATCGCCGCGCGGTCCGGGCGTGCGTCCAGGTTCCGTAACCGCTGCACCGCGACGATGACCGCAAGATCGTCCGCCGGCCAGATATCGGCGCGGCCCAGCGCGAACAGCGCGTAGATCTCGGCGCTCCACCGGCCCAACCCCTTGCGCTCGACGATTGCCGCGATAACCGCCGCGTCGTCCAGCCGGTCCAGCCTGTCCGGATCGAACCGGCCGGCGACGATGTCGTCCGCCAGCAGCCGGCAATATTCCATTTTCCGGCGGCTGAATCCCACCGCCTTCAAGGCGTCGTCATCGAGCGCCAACAGCGATTGCGGCGTGACCGGACCCGCAAGAGCATCCAGCCGCCCCCGAATCGCCGACGCCGAGGCGACCGATACCTGCTGCCCGATGATGATGTTCACGAAGGTGCCGAAGCCCGGTTCCCGGTAACGCGGGGCCGGATACCCGACCGCACGCAGGGTCCGCGCGATCCCGGCGTCCCGTTCCGCCAGCCCGTCCAGCGCCTTGGCGATGATGTCCGGCGTTATTTTCACGTTCCCGGAATCGCCAGCGGCCAATACGGATTGCATGACAACGCGGTATCGAGGTATTCATAAATCGTTTTATTCATGAACATCCCTATACATCCATTAACGTTCAACGAATTTTCGCGGATCGCCCCGAATGAACAACGTCCTGGGACATCACAGCTAGCGCACTCACGCGCTGGCGCGCGCCGCCTTCTTGCGTTCGTGGGTGTCGAGGTAGCGTTTGCGCAGGCGGATCGTGTCGGGCGTGACCTCGACCAGCTCGTCGTCCTGGATATAGGCGATCGCCTGTTCCAGCGAGAGGCGGCGCGGCGGGGTCAGGTGGACGGCGTCGTCGGTGCCCGAGGCGCGGATATTGGTGAGCTGTTTGGATTTCATCGGATTGACTTCAAGGTCGTTACCGCGGCTGTTTTCGCCGATGACCATGCCGGCATAGACCGCGACGCCGGAGGTGATGAACAGGGTCGCGCGCGCTTCCAGCCCCATCAGCCCGTAGGCGACGCTGTTGCCGGCGCCGGTTGAAATCAGCACCCCGTTGCGCCGTCCGGCGACCGGTCCCGCATGGGGTCCATATTCGCGAAACACCCGGTTCATCACGCCGGTGCCCCGGGTTTCGGTCATGAAGTCGCCGTGATAGCCGATCAGCCCGCGCGAGGGCGCGATGATGTGCAGGCGCTGCTTGCCGCCGCCCGATGGGCGCATATCGACCATCCGGCCGCGCCGCTCGGCGATTGATTCGACCACCGTGCCGGCGAATTTCTCATCGACATCGATCACCACGTCTTCATAAGGCTCCAGGGTCTTGCCGGTTTCCGGGTCCTCGCGGGTCAGGACGCGGGGCCGGCTAATGGTCAGCTCGAAGCCTTCGCGGCGCATGGTTTCGATCAGCACGCCAAGCTGCAATTCGCCACGCCCGGCAACCTCGTAGGCGTCGCCGCCCGCGGTTTCGGTCACCCGGATGGCGACATTGCCCTCTGCTTCGGACATCAGCCGGTCGCGGATCAGACGCGAGGTGACCTTCTTGCCCGACCGTCCCGCCAACGGCGAATCATTGACCGAGAAGACCATTGCCAGGGTCGGCGGATCGACCGGCTGGGCGGCCAGCCCCACGGTCACTTCAAGGTCGCAGATCGTATCGGCCACGCTGGCGTTGCGGAATCCGGCCAGCGCCACGATGTCGCCGGCATGGGCGGCCTCGACGCCTTCGCGCGCGACGCCGCGAAAGGCCAGGACCTTGGTGATGCGGGTGCGCTCGATCTGCTTGCCGCCGCGGTCCAGCGCCTGCATCGTCGTATTCGCCGTGACGCTGCCGGACAGGATCCGTCCGGTCAGCACCCGGCCAAGAAACTTGTCGTTTTCCAGGGTCGTCGCCAGCATCCGGAACGGGCCGTCGGTGACGGTGGGCGGCGGCACATGATGGATCACGGCGTCGAACAGCACGGTCATGTCGGCGCCCTTGGTTTCGGAGTCCAGGCTGGCCCAGCCGTTCTTGGCCGAAGCGAACAGCACCGGGAAATCAAGCTGTTCGTCATTGGCGTCGAGCGACACGAACAGATCGAAGACCTCATCATGCACCGCATCGGCGCGGGCGTCGGGCTTGTCGATTTTGTTGATGACGACGATCGGGCGCAGGCCCAGCGCCAGCGCCTTGGCGGTAACGAACTTGGTCTGCGGCATCGGCCCTTCCGACGCGTCGATCAGCAGCAGCACGCCATCGACCATACCGAGAATGCGTTCCACTTCGCCGCCGAAATCGGCGTGGCCCGGCGTATCGACGATGTTGATGCGGATATCGTTCCAGACCACCGAGCCGCATTTGGATAGGATCGTGATGCCGCGCTCGCGCTCCAGTTCGTTGGAGTCCATGATCCGCTCGACAACCTGCTGGTTGTCGCGGAATTGGCCGCTTTGGCGCAGCAGGGCATCGACCAAAGTGGTCTTGCCGTGATCGACATGGGCGATGATGGCAATGTTGCGGATGTCCACAATCGGTCCTTTAATTTGGATGTAGGGGCGCCAGTCATGCCATGGCCCGGCGATTGCTGCACCGTTTAGTCGATTTGGGTCGCGAAATCCAGGGTTTATCCGCGACCGGGTTGGGGCCGTCCGGGTCCCGGTAACTTTAGGGCCAGGTGCGGCGCGATTGCCGGACCGGTTCTTTGCCGGTGTCCGGCACAGCGTCCTGTTCGCCAAGGTTGATCGCGGCCCGGCCGATGACCGGGCCGTCATAGCCGCCATTGATGCCGAACGGGACATCGCCCTTGATGGTGACCCGCTCCATGCGCCGGCGCTGCGGAAAGTAGTCGTGAATGGCGTAATGCTGGACCGCGCGGTTATCCCACACAACCATTGTATGGGGCCGCCAGGACAGGCGGTACTGGTATTCCGGCCGGTTGGCCTGATCGAACAGCATGGCCAGGAGCGGGCCGCTTTCTGTATCCTTCATGCCGTCGATGCCGATGGTGAACTGCCGGTTGACGAAGATACCCTTGCGGCCGCTTTCGGGATGCACCCGCACGATCGGGTGGCGGCGCAACGGATATTGTTCTTCCAGTTCGCGCAGCCGCCGGTGATCTTCCGCTTCGTTGCCGAACAAGGTACGGAACGGTTTGAAATCGAAGATGCCTTCGAGGCCGGAAATCAACTGCTGGGTGGCGTCGCCCAGCCCGTCATAGGCTGCCGTCATGCTGACAAACATGGTGTCGCCGCCGAGCGCCGGAGCGATGGTGCTGCGCAGTATCGTCGCCTTCGGCGGCGTCTCGCGGAAGGTTTCGTCGCTATGCCAGATATCGGTCAGTTTTGGCGGATTGTCGGCGTGATTGTCGAGTATGATCAATTCCGGCGCGCCGGCCATATTGGGCGAAAAAGGGTGCACGGTGAGTTCGCCGAAGCGCCGGCCAAAGGCCATGAATTGCGCCGGCTCGATGTCTTGATCGCGCAAGATCAGCACTTCATGTTCGAGAAATGCCCGGTGGATCGTGGCATAATCTGCGTCGTCCAAGGGCTGCGACAAATCGACCCCGGTGATTTCCGCGCCAAGATAGCGCCCCTTCCGAACCACGCCTGCCGACCCGTTCGCCGTCTCCGTCATCCCTCCTCGCCCGGCGCACCAAAAGCCCCTCATCGCCGCTTGGCATGAATGGGCCCGCCCGGCGGGATTCAAACCCGTGTCCTACAGATTAGGAATCTGGTGACCGCCGGACAGGAAGCGTAACCGGATCAAGGCGCTGTGTCGAGAGGTGGCGCTCTGGGCTGAATTGATTGGCGGATTTTCACCGCCTCTGATAAGCAGGTAATTGTGACCCCGTAGCTCAGTCGGATAGAGTGACAGATTCCTAAGTGTTTTATATTAAAAATATTAACATGAAATCAATGGTTAACTGCATATAATTTGCATTACACTATTTGCATACTTGCACACTATACAATTTGGCGTCATCATGACAAATTACAAACTTAGCGATCCCGTAGCTCAGCCGGATAGAGTGCAAGATTCCTAATCTTGAGGTCGCGGGTTCGAATCCCGCCGGGATCGCCAATTTTCGGTGCTGCTAATGGGTGAAATAACCGTCCTTCCCAAAAGAGTTCATGTTTACAAACGCGAGCGTTCGTCCTTCTGGCAGATGCGCTACAGACTACCAAGCGGCGAATGGGAGCGGCTAAGCACCAAGACCACCGATCTCGATGAAGCCAAGGCAATGGCGTTGGAGGAGTATCAAACCGAACTCCTCAAGGAAAAATCAGGCATCCCTTCATCCAAGAAGACCCTCCGCTATTTTGCGGAGAAGCAGATCAAAAATCTAAACCAATCCATAGAAGCAGGGAAGCAGGCGTCAACGTTCGCCGGTTATATCCAAGCTATTAACAAGTGGATCATCCCTATTCTGGGCGATCACAAGATCGGCTCCATCAACAATAATGCGATCCAGCAATTCGAGAGAACGCGAGAAAATTTACACAAAAGGCCCATCTCGAAAAGCATGATCAATACCCACAACGTCGTCTTACGCGGCATTCTTCGGTTGGCTGTCGAGCAGCGCTACATCAAATCTTCCGATATCCCTATATTAACGACTAAAGGCAAAGGCACATCGCGACGCTCAAGGCCGCCTTTCACAAGCGCTGAAATCTTCACGATGACACGGCGGTTCGAGGACTGGGTAAAAGACGCCATAGGTGATGACGCCAAATACCGCCGCCAACTTCTCGCCTACTACACCGAATTTCTCGCGGCGACCGGCATCAGGGCCGGCGAGGAAGCGCTTGGCGTAAAGTGGAAACACATTTCCACCTACAAGCCCAAGATCGATTATGACGCAATCCTTGACGACCCGGTCAAGCAGGCGATGCGAAGCATCATGGATCAACTTTTGGTCGATGATAACGTTGTCAAAATCATCGTAACCAACGGCAAAATCCATAACCGCAGCGACGCCAAGCAACAGCGGATCGTCATTGCCCGCGACAGCATCAAAATGACCTTGTCGAAGATCAGGCTTTTGACTCGCCGAACAGACGATGAGGACTACATTTTCGCGTCGCAAATGGGCAATCCCATGAAGGGGTTTTCGTCCATGTTCACTAAGTTTCTGAACGAATGCGGCCTGCTTTACACAGCGGATGGACGACGCCGCGTTCTCTATTCAATCCGGCATTACTATACGAATATGACCATCAAGAAGGACAATCTCCCGATGATCGTTATCGCTCAAAACATGGGCACCAGCCTCAAGATGATCGAGGACTACTACGCAGACAACATGGTTGAGGATTTTGCGGAAACACTATCCGAATGATCGGTAAGTTTGTCATGGCAGCGGCGGAACAAACTCAACATGAGATGATCCGCCGCGAGTGTATTAGTCGCTCTTACGCACAAACCGTTTCGCACGGTCCTTCTTCGCGGCCATCAATACAGCATCCAGTTCACCGTTGGCGACGGCCTTATTGATTTGCTCGAAGGTCGGGACGAGATCATCGACGCTCTTGAGTTCGATGGTCGCCTTGCCCTTCGCCAAATCCAATGGCTTGTTTCCGTAGCTGAGTTGGATAAATGTCTTGCCATTGCTGGCATCGGTCCACCACCAGCGGCGAAACTGGACGGGAACATCGCGCTTCACCCGTTCGCCGGTTTCTTGGTCCGTGACAAAGCGGGAGGCACGTTTCACATACGTCTCGTTGTTCCTGTCGGCATTCGCAGCTGCAATCTGCTCTTCCAATGTGTCAACGGCGGAGTAAAATCGGGCCAAATGGCGGCGTAAAACTGGACCACTTGATATGATGCAGAACATGGCGTTGCGGGTTGTCCTGGTAGTCCATAGGGTAGACGTATACGTCTACCCTGCGCGGCCTGCGGAGTGCGCGCAACGGACGCTGACGCAGCAGGGCGCGTGGGCTTGACGTATACGTCAAGACTG
>PTKA01000139.1 GCA_002937525.1 Alphaproteobacteria bacterium MarineAlpha10_Bin3 | reverse complement strand
GGACGCTTTCTCGATAATATCTTCATCGAGCGGCTGTGGCGGTCGTTGAAATACGAATGCGTCTACCTGCACGCCTTCTCGGGCGGCCGGGATGCGCGCAACGGCATCGGCAAGTGGATCGAATTCTACAACAACCGCCGCCCGCCCTTGCTACCCGCCATGTATCCTCCTCGAAGGCGAACGGCCCCCTATTGTACGGAAATCGAGACGTCGTCCCCCACGCCAAGGCCGAGCTTTTCCGCGGCACTGCCGCGATTGACCGCAACCTCGACCAGTCCGGATGCGTTTTCATACCAGAAAACCTGTCCCGGCGGCACTTCGGAAAAAACCCGTGCAAAACGAACTGCGGTCCCGCCGGCGGCAAAGACCGCCGACCGGTCCACCGATGCCGCGCGAATGCCGGTCAAGGCATTGCCGAAACGGTCGATATGGATCACGGTGAAGCTGTCGTCCGGCCAGTCCGCGCCGGGCCGCGCCGGATCGCCGTTCCAATCCAATGCCGTTTGCGCCGGGACTTCGTTTCGCGCCAATCGCGCCGCCACCGGCGCAAACAGATCGCGGCCGTGAAACGAGGGCGCCAGCCGGTCCGGGCGCCAGTCGATGCGCCAGGGCCGGACGGTGGCGGCGCGGCGCGCCACTATCTCGAACAACCCGTTGCCCGGGCCAACGAACCAGCGGCCATCCGCCTCGACAATCACGGGCGGCCGCGCGCCGCCAACGCTGGGATCGACCACGGCCAGGCAGATCGCGCCGGACGGCATTGCCGGCGCCAGCGAGGCCAGCAGATACGCCGCCGCACGCGGATCGTGCGGCGTCGCGTCATGCATCAGATCGATGATTGTGACACCGGGCGCCTTGCTGGCCAGGACAATTTTCATCTGCCCGACATAGGGGCCGTCATGGCCAAAATCGGTGAACAGCAGAATCATCCCCGCATCATGGCGCGGCGAAAACCCCGCTTCCAGCGCTATTCGCGGTTGCCGAACAGATGCAGCATCATGATGAACAGGTTGATGAAGTCGAGATAGAGCCGCAATGCGCCATGGATCGACTTCTTTTCCGCCACATCGCCGCTATCGCGGGCATCGTATTCATTTTTGATGTTTTGCGTGTCATAGGCGGTCAATCCGACGAACACCAGCACACCGACAACCGAAATAATGAACTGCATCATGCTCGATTGCAGGAAAATGTTCACGATGCTGGCGATGACGATGCCGATCAGCCCCATGAACAGGAAGCTGCCGATGCCGGTCAAATCCCGCTTGGTGGTATAGCCATACAGGCTCATCGCCGCGAACACGCTGGCCGTGATGAAGAACACGCGGGCGATACTGGTGCCGGTATAAATCAGGAATATATGGGTCAGCGACAGCCCCATCGCCCCGGCGAAGCCCCAGAACAAAAGCTGCACCGTCGGCGTGCTGAGTTTATGGATGCCAAACGAAATCGCCAGGACAAAGACCAGCGGCAAGAACATGGCGATATAAGCCAGCATCGTCGGTCCGCTCTGGGTATAGAAGAATTGCAGGACCGACGGCGTATTCGCCACCGTGAAAGCCACGACGCCGGTCAAGGCGAGGCCAAGCGACATGTAATTATAGACACGCAGCATATAGCGCCGCAGACCTTCGTCGATGCCCTCGCGGCCGGCGGTCGCCGCGCCCATCGAGATCGTCCTACGCCGTGGTGTCAAAGCCATGGTTATCCCCTATTCCTGAATTGCTCTATGCGTAATATTGGGAATAGTGCTGGAAAATGCAACACTCCCGTTGGCATTACGGGTTACGCAGCAGCGGGGCGGCTTTCTGTCCCAGCGCGGACCAGGTGCCGGCGGCACCGATCGCCACCGTAACGCCCAGACAGGCCAGCGCCGTCAGCGCCACGGTCGCCGGCATGAAGACCCAGTCTGCGTGCATCAGCTTGGTCACGATGGCCCAGGCGGACAATGTTCCGATGCCGCTGGCAATCGCCACCGTGACCACCCCGAGCAGGCCAAATTCGATGGCGAAGACCGCCAGGACATCGCGCCGCGTGGCTCCCAGAACCTTCAGCATCACCGCGTCATAAATGCGCTGCTTGCGGCTTGCCGCGATGGCCCCGGCAAGCACCAGAATGCCGGCGGCGACGACCACGGCGGATACCAGGCGCACCGCGGTGGCAAGCTGGCCGATCAAGGCACGCAGCCGGTTCAGTATTTCGCGTACGCGAATCGCCGAGACATTGGAAAATTCGCCGGTCACCGTGCGCTCCAGGGCGGCATCGCCGGCCGCGTCATCGGCGCGCGCGGTGGCGATATGGGTCTGCGGCGCGCCGTCAAGCACCCCCGGCGCCAGGATCATCACGAAGTTGATCGCCAACGAGTTCCAGTCGATACGCCGCAAATTGGCGACCCGCGTCTCGATTTCACGCCCCAGCACGTTGAGCGTAATCGTATCGCCGATGGCGATGCCCAGCGCCCGCGCGGCTTGCGCATCGAAGCTGAGCAGCGGCGGCCCGGTATAATCGGACGGCCACCATTCGCCTTCGACGACAGTGCTGCCGGTCGCCGGCGGCGACCGCATCCAGGTCAGCCCGCGGTCGCCGCGCAAAATCCACGCGTAATTGGCCGGCGGCTGTATTTCATCGACCGGCGTGCCGGCAATGGCGACAATCCGGCCATGCATCATCGGCACCCGCCCGACATTGCGAAGCCCCGGCGTGGCCGCGAGCAGCCGGTCGAAAGCGGCCACCTGATCCGGCTGGATATCGATGAAATACAAACTTGGCGCGGATTCCGAGAGCACGCCGCCGACATAGCGTGACAGGTTTCCCTCAACCAGGGCCACCGCGATCAACACGCTCAACCCCATGCCAAGCGATGTGGCAATGGTGGCGGTCGGTGCGCCGGGACGGTGAAGATTGGCAAGCGCGAGCCTGAGGTACGGGTTACCGGCGCGCGGCGCGATGCGCGACAACGCGGCGATGCCACCGGCCGCGAGCCGGAATGCAATCAGCGCCACCGCCGTGCCGGCAACGAAATACAGCGCCATCTGGCGGTCCTGCGCGCTGGCCACCGCCAGCAGGCCGAGCAGCAACGCCAGGCCCGCCACAACCGCGCTGTCGCGCCAGCCCGGCCAGCGGAATTCGGGCGCGATCAGATCGCGGAACAGGGTTGCAGCACTGACCGCCCGCGCCCGGACCAGCGGCCAGTATGAGAACGCCGCCGTGACCAGAATCCCGAACACCGCCGCCAGGGCCAGGGGTGCCGGATAGACACCAAATTGCGGGTCGATCGGCAAGCGGCCGCCGAACAGGGCGCCGGCGGCGAGCGGCGCCAGCCCGCCAACCGTCACCCCGGCCGCGACGCCAGCCGCCGCCAACACCGTGATCTGGATCGCATAGAACGCAAAGATGACCCGGCCCGGCGCACCGAGGCATTTCAGGATCGCGATGGTGCCGCTGCGCGATTGCAGGAAGGCGCGCGCCGCATTGCCGACCCCCACACCGCCGACCAGCAGCGCCGTCAAGGCGACCACGGCAAGGAACACCGAGATCCGGTCGACGATGCGGCCCAGGCCCGGCGCGGCATTGCCGGTATCGCGGACCCGCCAACCGGCCTTGGGAAACGCTGTATCGAGGGTTTCGCGCCACGCTTTCGCGCTCACGCGCAGCGCGATCCGGTAATGATAGCGGATCAAACTGCCCGGCTGGATCAGGCCGCTGGCTTTCAGTGCTGCGTGAGCGACCAGCACCCGCAGCCCGAAAGCGATGCCGCGCGCCGCCCGGTCCGGTTCGCGCACAATCGTCGCCACGATGCGAAACCGCGCCTTGCCTAACGTGATCGTATCGCCAATCGCAATATTCAGCCGGGTGAGCAAAGCCGGTTCGACGACAGCGCCCCAATCGGCGCCGCGCCGCGCCAGCGCCCGGTCGAGCGCGAGACCGGGCGACAGCACGACCGAACCGAAGAGCGGATAGGCGTCATCGACCGCCTTGAGTTCGACCAACGCACGCGCCGCACCGGTGCGCGCCATCGAGCGTGTCTGGCTGATATGGCTGATGCGGCCTTGACCACGCAGCCAGGCCAGTTGCGCCGCGCTGGCCGGCACGGCGTTGAGCCGGATTTCCACATCGCCGCCCAGGATGATCCGTGCGTCATCGCGCATGCTGCCCTTCAGCGCCGCGCCGATTGAACCGATGGCGGCAATCGCGGCGACGCCCATCGCCAGGCACAGCAAAAATATCCGGAACCCACCGATCCCGCCGCGCAATTCGCGCCGCGCCAGCCGCCAGGCGAGACCGAACAACGTCAAGCGCCGGCCCCCGCACAACTGGCGAGGATCGTGCCGTCCTCGATCTGGATGCGCCGGGAACAACGATCGGCCAGCGCCGCCTCATGGGTAATCAGCAGCAAGGTGGTGCCGGCTTGCGCCGCAAGCCGGAACATGAGTTCGATGATCTGCCACCCGGTATCGGCATCGAGACTGCCGGTCGGCTCATCGGCGAGCAGCAGCCTGGGCTGGGGCGCGAAGGCGCGGGCCAACGCCACGCGCTGCTGTTCGCCGCCGGAAAGCTGGCCCGGATAATGGGCCAGGCGATGACCCAGACCAACCGCCGCAAGATCCTGTTCGGCGCGCCCAAAGGCGTCGTTGCGGCCCGCCAGTTCGAGCGGAACCGCGACGTTTTCCAGCGCCGTCATTGTCGCGATCAAATGAAAATTCTGGAACACGATTCCCACATTATCGCACCGGAACAGCGCCAAGGCGTCTTCGTCCATGCCGCCCAGCTCCGCGCCGGCGACCCGTACCCGTCCCGCCGTCGCCTGTTCCAGCCCGGCAACGATCATCAGCAATGAGGTCTTGCCAGCGCCGGACGGTCCCATCACGCTCACCGACTCGCCGGCATTCACGCGCAAATTGACCGCGCGCAGGATATTGACCGCCCCTGCCCTGCTGTTCAGAGTAAGCGCCACGTCATCCAGCACGATCATCGCCTCGGCCGTTTGGGAAGTGTTCATGTCGCCCCTTCGAATTTTATTCTTCGGCGTCTTGCTCGGCGTCCTGACGCTGAACGGCGGCGCCGCGCGGGCTGTTCGACCAAAGCCTGGTTGTCCTCAGCACCGGTGAGCAGGTGCTCCAGAACGTCGGCCGGACCATGCCGGACGGCGTCGTGGCGGCGCCCCGCGCAACCGGGGGGTATTTCGTCGACGCCACCAGCGCGATGCAGAAGGAGTTCGTGGCGGGGGTCTACAAGCACAACAAGCGCTACCCCGACTATCCGGCCTACCGCACCTATCAGGCGTGG
>PTKA01000138.1 GCA_002937525.1 Alphaproteobacteria bacterium MarineAlpha10_Bin3 | reverse complement strand
AACGCGCCGGTAGCCTACTCGATGAATTCTCGCCAAACGAATGTGCGAACTACCTCGTAAATTCAGGCTATGCGTCAACCTAATCCGATCCCGCTCTAATGGGCCATCAAGACCGGCAATTCGGTGTACGATAAAATATGGTTGGTCGCGCCGCCGAAGATCATCTGACGCAGGCGGCTATGGGTATAGGCGCCCTTTATCAACAGATCCGCGCCCTGCGCCATTGCTTCGGCCAG
This sequence comes from Alphaproteobacteria bacterium MarineAlpha10_Bin3, assembly GCA_002937525.1. Classification (GTDB taxonomy): domain Bacteria; phylum Pseudomonadota; class Alphaproteobacteria; order UBA8366; genus MarineAlpha4-Bin1. The sequence continues at coordinate 5,057 of PTKA01000138.1, read as the reverse complement.
CATCGCTTCGCCGGGCGAGCGGTTTCCCGAATCGGCGGTCATCGCGCTCGCCGCGATATCGTTATAGCCAAGATGCCGCGTCACATCCTCGCCCGACGGTCCCGGCACCGAAAAATCTTCGATCGACAGGACGATCACCTTCGACGCCTGTTTCAGGAACGGTAGGGCGAAGGCAATGGTCCGCGCGGTTTCGGTGCTGCCGTTCCAGGCAATGACCACGGTCTCGCCGATTGAAGAAGGTGCGTTTGGCGGCGCGATCAATATCGGCCGGCCGGCCTCGAACAACGCCGCTTCCAGCGTGTGCATGGTCGGCGTCGTCGCACCTTGCATCGGCCGCCCGACGACGACAAGATCGAACAAACGGCCCCGGTGACCGACATAATCGTCGGTCGGCCCGACATTCTGCCATACCGCACTGGGTCGAGCGCCGGCGGCCGCGTCGGAAAAACCGCGCTGGCTGAAGAATTGTTCGAAATAAAGCTGCGCCTGCTGGATGCGCGCCTTGTCCTCTTGCTCGTATTTTTCCACGAAAGCCGGCGTCACGACGCCGAATCCATCGGCGCTGGCGATCGCCGGCAACGCCGGCTGGACATAGACGCCTTCGACATAACCATCGAAACGCCGGGCCACGCAACACGCCGATTCAAGGACCGATTCGACAATATCGCTTTCTTCGAACGGGATCAGTATTGCCTTCATGTTACGCCTCCGAATTCCGGTCAACGCGGGTAGCCAGGCTATTGCTTGCCCCATAATAAGCTGTGTGGAAAGCGTATGGAATCAATTTCTGTCCTGCCGGGCGGTTCGACGCCGAACCGGAATTTCGCCCTTAGGCAGCAGCGGAAATATTCTTTTTGCATTTGCGGCGGCGCCGCGTAGCATTGGATTTCCACCCAGCCATAGTCAGGCGACCATGCCGCAAATTCCGCACTCTCAAGACGCCGTCGCCCTCGACAGCATCACCCACCTGATCGCCGCACATCGCGGCCGGGTCGTGGCGGCGGGATCGCACGGCGCGGTCTACGCCGCCTATCTGGCGGCCAAGGGCGGCGTGCGCGCGGTGATCCTGAACGATGCCGGCATCGGCAAGGACCGGGCCGGGATTTCGGGCCTCGGCTATCTTGACCAACTCGGCGTTGCCGCCGCGACCATCTCTCACCTTTCGGCGCGGATCGGCGACGGCGCCGATATGATGGCGCGCGGCACGGTCAGCCATGTCAACCGGACCGCGGCAGCACTTGGCTGTGCGCCGGGGCAATCCTGCGCCGATTGTGCGGCGGCCATGGCGGCGGCGCGGCACAGCTCTGTAACGCCGCCCGATCAAACCGAAACCCGCATAATGCTGCGCGCAGAGGCGGGAGAGCCGGAAGTATGGGGCCTGGATTCGGCGTCTCTGATCGTGCCCGAAGACAGCAGCCGTATCCTTATCGTCGGATCGCATGGCCAGACCTTGGGCGGCCGGCCGGAAACCGCCTTGAAATACGATGCCGTGGCCGCCGTGTTCAGCGACGCCGGCATCGGCGCCGACCAAGCCGGGCTCAGCCGGTTGCCGGCACTGGATGCGCGCGGCGTGCCCGCCGCCACCGTATCGGCGCAAAGCGCGCGCATCGGCGACGCCCGGTCGCTGTACGAAGACGGCGTGATTTCGCGTGCGAACGATCGCGCGGCCGCACTCGGTGCTGCACCCGGCATCACGACAAAAGCGTTCGCGGCGCGCATTATTGCGTCGTTGCCCTAAATCGGCCGGTCGCCCTTTTCCACCTTGAGTACCCGGCTGTCGATCGCCGGCAGCATCTTGGCCGGATCGCGGGTCACCACGACGTCGATGACGGTCGGGCGGGTCGTTTCCGCCAGCCCGGTCCGGATCGCGCCGGCCAGATCGTCTGGGTCTTCGATGCGGATACCCTGGCAACCGAAACATTGCGCGACATCGGCGTAATTCATCTCCATCAGGTCGCTCGATTGGTAATTACCGTCGCCATACATGGCATGTTGCAACGCCTTCACATAGCCCGACGCCGCGTTGTTGACGACCAGGATGGTCACCCCGGCCTTCATCCGCCGCGCGGTTTCCAGCTCGCCGATCACCATATTGAAGCCGCCATCGCCGGTCATGCCGACGACCGGCCGGTCCGGCGCGCCGAGCTGCGCCCCGATGGCGCCCGGCAGACCATAGCCGATCGACGCCAGCCCCCGGTCGGCGACATAGCTGCGGCCGGCGATCTTGGTGTCGTAGAGCAACCCGGTCCAGTGGCCGGAAAACCCGCCATCGGCGACCAGCACCGATTTAGCCGGCATGACGTTGTTCAATTCGTGGATCATCCGCGCGACATTGATCGGCCGTTCCTTTGAATGCAGCCGTTCGGCCGCTTCGTCGAGCCAGGCTTTCATGCGCACCGGCAGTTCGGCGACATAATCGGCGCGCGCTACATGCTGGCGCTGCGCGCTGTCCGACAACTCGGCCAAAAGGGCGCGCAACCCCTCCCCCGCATCGCCGCACAGGCCGACGTCGATACGGGTCGTGCGGCCAAGTTCCTCGGCCAGGACATCGAGCTGGATCAACGGCGTGCCGCCGGGCAGCAACTGGAAGCGTTTGGTGGCGATTTCGCCCAGCTTGCAGCCGACCGCCATCAGGCAATCCGACGATGCAATCAAGTCGTTGGCGATCCGGGTATAGCGCCCGAATATGCCGGCCGACAGCGGATGGATGCAGGCCAGCCCGCCCTTGCCGCTCATCGTATGGGCAACCGGTATGTTCAGCGCCTCGGCGAAGTCCGCCAGGGCGTCATAGGCCTGGGACAGATGGATGCCGCCGCCGACCAGAAGCAACGGTCGTTCGGCCTTGGCCAGCAGGGCGGCGGCGCGGGCGATATCGTCGGCGGCGGGGCGCGCGCGCCGGTTGGGGATTGCGGTGCTTTGAGGGTCGATCCAGAAATCTTCGGCGGTGAAATCATAGGTCCCATGGCAGACGTCTTCTGGAATATCGAGCAGGACCGGGCCGGGCCGGCCGCTGGTCGCCACGGCAAAGGCGCGGCGCACCAGTTCGGGGATCCGGCGGCCGTCCTCGATACGGATCAATTCCTTCACCGCCGGGGTGAGGATATCGACCTGGCGGCATTCCTGGGTCATGTTCTTCCAGGCGTGTTCGCGGTTGGCGTCGCCGGTCAGCACGACCAGGGGCACCCCGGCATTCAGCGATTCGACCAGCCCGGTGACCAGGTTGGTCGCACCCGGCCCCAATGTCGCATCGCAGACGCCGGGCTTGCCGGTCACCCGCGCATAGGCGTCGGCGATGAAGACGCCGCAGCGCTCATCGTTGATGAGGTTGTGGTTGAGGCCAAGCCCGCGCACCGCTTCGTAGAACGGCAAAAGCTGGAACCCGCCCATGCCGCACATCAGCTCGACGCCATGCGCTTGCAGCATCTCGGCCAGCGCCTCGCCGCCATTCATATTGCGGGTAATATTGTCGTCGGTCGGCGCGCTCATAGCTTCATCTCCTCGAAAATCGTCATCACATCGGCCACGCGCACGCGGCATAAATCTTCCAGCGGCGGGGCATAGGGGATCGGGATACGTGGCGCGCCCAGCCGCCGCGCCGGCGAGCGCAGCGCATCGCCCATGGTTTCGGTCACCGTGGCCGCGATCTCGGCGCCGAAGCCGCACACCTTGACCGCTTCATGCATGACCAGCAGCCGCCCGGTCTTTTCCACCGAACCGAACACCGCATCCTGGTCCCAGGGCCACAGGCTGCGCAGATCGACGATTTCGGCCGAAATTCCCTTATCCGCCGCCGCGTCGGCGGCCTGGCGCGCGACCTGTAATGCGCCCGACCAGGTAACGATCGTCACATCGTCGCCGGGCCGGTCGATCCGGGCGACGCCGATGGGCGTGACTTCGTCGTCGTCGTCGGGAACCTCGCCCGTCATGTCCCAGCTATCCTTGTGCTCCATATAGATCACCGGATCGTCGCAGCGGATCGCCGCCTTCAGCAAACCGCGGTTGTCGGCCGGCGTGCCGGGCGCCAGCACGACCAGCCCCGGCACATGCACATACCAGGATTCCAGCGACTGCGAATGCTGCGCGGCCGATGACCGCCACATGCCGACCGGTTGGCGGATCACCACCGGCACCCGCGCCTGGCCGCCGAACATATAGCGCGCCTTGGCCGCCTGATTGATCATCTCATCCATGGCGCAGAGCGCGAAATCGGCGAAGCGCAATTCCACGATGGGCCGGGTTCCGACCATGGCGGCGCCGACCGCCGCCCCCATGATGCAGGATTCCGAGATCGGCGTGCTGACGATCCTGGACGCCCCGAACTCCTCGATCAGGCCATGATACTGCCCGAAGACGCCGCCATCGGCGATATCCTCGCCCAGCGCCCAGACCGCCGGGTCGCGGCGCATTTCCTCGTGCAACGCGGCCAAGGACGCATCGCGGTAGCTCATCTTGCTCATGCCGGGCCTCCGATATCTTGCACGTCGCGGGCGGCAAGTTCGGCCGCCGGCCAGGCGCTGTCTTTGGCCGTGTCGTAGACCACCGCCATTTCGTCGCCGGCAGCGGTTTCCACCGCGTCGATATCGGCCATGGCGACATCGTTTTCGATCAGGAACCGGCGGGCGATCCGCATCGGGTCATGTTCCATGAATTCGGCCCTTTCATCGGCCGGCCGCCAGGTGCCGGACGTGGCGGTGCGCCTGCTGCGCCAGGGCTGGCAGCAGGTGCTCTACCTGACCTGGCTGCGCCAGGGCGAGGACAGCGACACCTGGCGCCGCTACGCCAAGGTGGTGGACGCGCTGGTGTGGAGCGTGATGCCCCACCGCGCTCCGGCGGATCTGGAAAAGCTGCGCGACCTGAGCCCGAAAGTGGTGCGCGCGCTGGAGCACGGCCTGGAATCCATTCAATACGACGCCGGCGAAACCCGTGCCCTGCTGGACGACCTGCTGGCCGTCCACGACAGCCTTATCAAGGGGCTGGAGACCGAGCGCGTGGCGGTACCCAAGGCGCCGGAGCCCGAGCCGCCGGCTCCCTCGGCGCTGCCCGACGACCACGAGCTG
>PTKA01000137.1 GCA_002937525.1 Alphaproteobacteria bacterium MarineAlpha10_Bin3 | reverse complement strand
ACGACGCCGCAAAAAGACGCTGGCCGGATCACCGATCCATTGGTCTGGGATCCGATGGCGAGCGGCACCATGCCGGCGGCGACCGCGGCGGCCGAACCGCTGGACGACCCGCCGGGGGTCCGTTTTGCATCGTGCGGGTTGCGGGTCTTGCCCGGCGAATACATCGCCAGTTCGGTTGTCACCGTCTTACCCATGATCACCGCGCCGGCGGATTTCAGAATGGAGACTACGGTGCAATCCTTCATCGGGCGGCGGCCGGCGGCAAGCACGGTGCCGTTTTCAGTCGGGAAATCGTCGGTATCGAAGATATCCTTGATGCCGACCGGGATGCCGTGCAGCGGGCCACAAGGTTCACCGCCGGCATGAAGCGAATCGCACGCTTCGGCCTGCTTGCGGGCGAAGTCATGGTCCAGGTGCGCCCAGGCGCCGATTTCGCCTTCCTTTGCATCGATCCGGACGATGCAAGCTTCGACCAATTCCAGCGAGGTTATTTCGCCATTGGCAATCATCCCGATCAGTTGGGTCGCCCCAAAATCCGCCAGATCCATCTTGTCCGCCTCTTGATAAAGTATTGGTGGTTTTAGTCGGCGGATTTTTTCCGCAGACAGGTGTTCCAGTAGTCATAACAAACCAGCGACAGGACGATTACGCAGATCACCCAGAACGGAAGGCCACCCCAAAATCCGGCGGCGCCGGTGGAAATACTTTCCGCCAGCCCAAGAACAAACGCGGCGACCAGTAACACGCCGAGCAGCCCAAATATTTTCTCAAGGGTTGACGCGGACATTATAGCTCACTCCTTAAAATCCAAACCGCATTTTGCACCGCCCGGTTGCTCAAGGGATATATTTGCCGAAAAAATAATCCGGCAGCCACAAGGCGATCTGCGGGAACTGATACATCATCACCATGATGAAAATGACGATGAAAACATAGGGTATGATGCCCTTGAAGATTTCAGCCAGTTCGATGACACGTCCCAACACCCCCTTCAGGTAATAGGCCGACATGGCCATCGGCGGCGTGAGGAACGATGTTTGCAGGTTGAGCGCCACCAGCATGGCGAAGAAATAGGGATTGACGCCAAAGGCCGGCAGCATGGGGAGGAATATCGGCACGAAGATGATGAGGATTTCCGACCATTCCAGGGGCCAGCCGAGAACGAAAATGATGAGCTGAACCAGGATCAGGAACTGCCAGGGGGCGAGGTTAAATCCGAGCACGAAATGTTCGATGATTTCGTGGCCACCCAGATATGAAAAGACCGACGCAAAAGTCCACGACCCGACAAACAGCCAGCACACCATCGCGGTCGCCTTGGCCGTCAGATAGACCGATTCCTTGAGCATCACCCAGTTGAACGAACCATACAACACGGCCAGCACCAGCCCGCCGAACGCGCCCATCGCGGCGGCTTCGGCCGGGGTCGCAAGGCCGCCCAGAATCGATCCCAGCACCAGCATGATAAGCGCGGTCAGGGGAACGAAAGAGGTCAATAATTGCCAGTAAATAACGCGGCGCGGTGGAACATCCTCTTCGCGCGGTTTCGGTGCGATCGAGGGATTTATCATAACACGCACAATAACGTAGATGATGTACAACCCGGCCAGCAGAAACCCCGGTATAATGGCGGCGGCGTATAGGCGCAGCGGCGATAGTTCGGCAATCGCGGCGTAAACGATCAGCATGATCGAGGGCGGGATCAAAATACCCAGCGTACCGCCGGCGCAGATGACGCCAGAGGCGAAACTTTTATCGTAGCCCGCCTTGGCCATGGCCGGATACGCCAGCAATCCCATCAGGGTCACGACCGCGCCGACGATGCCGCTGGCGGTGGAAAACACGGCGCATGTAATCAGGGCCGCCACCGCCATCGACCCCGGCAGATTGCGGGCCGCCATTTGCAGCGAGTAGAACAGCTTGTTGACGATCTGGGCGCGTTCGACCACATAGCCCATGAACAGGAACAGCGGGATCGCGACCAAGGTGTCGTTTTCCATCACCGAATAGGTATTCTGGTTCAGCAAATAGAAAATCTTGTTGCTGAATACATCGGTGATGGCTTCGATGCTGCCGGCTTCGTAATAGGCGTAATAGCCAAAGCCGATACCCATGGCGAGCAGCGTGAAGGCGACAGGAAACCCCAGCAGCACGATCAGGATAAACAGCGATAGCATTAGAATTGCGACTTCGGGGTTCGTCATTCCTGTGCGTGCTCCGTCAGACCCGGTTGGTTCAAAAAACCGGGTTATTTAGTGTCGAGTTCAGTGGTCTGGTCGCGCAGGAGTTCTTCGGTTTCCCGGGCATCTTCCAGACGCGGCAGCCATTGATTGGTCTTCATCGCCAGATAGCACCGCATGCATTCGGCAACGCCCTGTATGATGAACAGGGCGCCGGCCAGCGGGATCAGAGTTTTGAAGTAATAAATCTGAATACGGGCCGGGCTGTTCCAGCTAACTTCTTTATAACGCCATGAATCCATGGCGATTTCCCAGCCATACCAGACCAGGGCCACCATGCCGGGAAAAAAGAACACAATGTATAAAACAAGGTCGATACGGGCCTGCCAGCGGGCCGACAGGAAGCGGGTGAACACATCCGCGCGCACATGGGTGTCCTGGGCGAGGGCATAGGGCCCGGCCATCAGGAACAGCGCCCCGTACATCTGCACCATCATGTCGAAGGCCCATACGGTTGGTGCGTTGAGGACATAGCGCACGAACACCTCATAGGCGACCGAAAGCGTCAGAATCAGGATACACCAGCCAAAGGTGCGCCCAATCCAGATATTGAGCTGTTCAATGGAATGAATGATAAAAATCACGCCCGGGTCTCCCGACGTTTGGTCAGAAATTAGAGGGACAGCCGTCAGGCTGTCCCTCATGGGTTATCGGTTCTTCATACCCGGTGAATCTTGCGTCTCGGTGGCGCAAGTCGGATCGGCTTAGCCGAAATAGTGCTTGTAGGCCAAGCCGTAATCGGGTGCGTTCAGAAGCAGGTAGTTCATCACCTTCTTGGCGTAGGCTTTCTGCGATACGACCACCTTGGCGAAGAACTTGTCTTTTTCCGAAATCCGGTCGACAACGACATCCCATGCCTTCAACTGGTCGGCCATGATCGAATCGGGCGTACGGTATACGTTGACGCCATGTTTTTCCTTCAGTTTGACCAGATCATTGGCATAGCGAAGGGTGCTGTACCAGTAGAAGTTGGAGTTTTCGGCTTCCGAAGCATATTCCAGAATGGCCTGAAGTTCCTTCGACAGGGAATCGAATTTTTTCTTGTTGAAGGTGACTTCAAAACATTCCTGGGACTGGTGGAAACTGGCCAGATGATAGTGCTTGGAAACATCCTGCATGCCAAAATCGCTGTCCGACGTCGGGTTGTTGAATTCGGCGGCGTCGATCAGGCCGCTCTTCATCGCCGGCTGAATTTCGCCACCCGGCAATTGCACGACCGACAAGCCCATTTCATTCATAACGTCGGCGGCCAGGCCAACGGTGCGGTATTTGAGACCCTTCATCTGGGCCGAGTTTTTGATCTCTTCCTTGAACCAACCCAGCGGCTGCGCCGGCATCGGGCTGTTGAAAAAGCTGACCAGGTTAAGGCCAAGCGTGCCCATCAATTCATTGAAAAGAGCCTTACCGCCGCCATAATGGATCCAGCCCAGCATTTCCTGCGCCGACCAGCCGAAGCAGGGGCCGGTGCCGAACAGCGACGCCGCCGGCGACTTGGAATACCAGTAGGCGGGGACATAATGCGCGCCGTCGAGGACGCCGCGATGGACCGCGTCCTGCATCTGGCTGGTCTTGACCACCGAGTTGACCGACAGCAGGTCGAGCCGCAGGCCCTTGCCGGCCATGGCGTTCACGCGGGCAACATAGTTCTTGGCGTCTTCAAGAAAAATACCGCCGCCCCATGCCGCCTGAATTTTCAGAACGGTCGGCGCCGCGGTGGCGACGTTCGGCGCGGCCAATGTGACGGCCGCCGCGCCAGCGGCCACTGCGCCGCCCTTCAGAAACTTACGACGCGACGCTTTGGGTTGCTTTTCCGACATAGTGTTTCCTCCCTTGTGATCGCCCGCCAAGATTTGCAGCATGGCTGGGCTTCCAATCCGCGACCGGCGCGGATGTCCAAAATTAAACCGTTGTCTACCGAAAATCGGATTGAGCTATCGCGCCGATAATACCTGAACTGGACTGCTATTCAATCGATTTTACCGCCGTCGCGTGTGAAACCGCACAATCGTGGTTTTGTCGTTTTCAAGGGCCGATGCGACGACCGGTGCGATAAAATTCGGCCTCCACCGGGCGATACCACGATTCCGCACTTGCGCGATGGAAACCGGTATGCCGACAATGGGAGATGCCGCTTCTGGATGATTGTTCGTGACATGAATTTCGATTTCTCCGATGAACAGAACCTGTTGCGCGATCAGGCCGCCAGGTTTCTCGGCGATCATGCGGCGCCGCGCGCCATACTGGATGGCGATGCCGCGTTCGATCGCGATTTGTGGCGCGGCATGGCGGAATTGGGCTGGATGGGAACCACGATCCCCGAGGCCCATGGCGGGCTTGGCCTCGGTCACGAAGAACTCTGCGTCATTGCCGAGGAACTGGGCCGGGCGCTGGCGCCGACGCCGTTCTCCTCCTCGGTCTATCTGGCGACCGAAGCAATCCTGCTGGCCGGCAGCGATGCCCAAAAACAAACCTATTTGCCGAAACTGGCGCGCGGCGAGGCAATCGGCTGTTTCGCCATCGCCGAAGGGGTCGGCGCGCCAACGCCCAAAACCATCGCCGTCACCCTGGCCGACGGCAAGCTGCACGGCGAAAAACAACCCGTCGCCGATGGCGATGTCGCCGATTTCGCCGTGGTCCTGGCCCGTAGCGGCGGCCTGTCCTTGTGCATCGTCGATCTGGACGCTGCCGGCGTCGTGCGCGAAACCGTGCCGACCGTCGACCCAACGCGCAGCCACGCGCGCATCGCCTTCGACGATGCCAACGCCGCGCCGCTGGGCAAACCCGGCCATGGCTGGGCGCTGACCGGCGAAATTTTCGACCGGGCAGCGGTGCTGATCGCCTTCGAACAGCTTGGCGGGGCGCAGGCGTGCCTCGACATGGCGGTGGATTACGCCCGTAACCGCTATGCCTTCGGCCGGCCGATCGGATCCTTTCAGGCGATCAAACACAAGCTCGCCGACGTTTATATCGCCACTGAAATCGCCCGCTCGAACGCCTATTACGGCGCCTGGGCGCTGGCCAGCGGGGCCGCCGATCTGCCGGTCGCGGCGGCGGCGGCGCGGG
>PTKA01000136.1 GCA_002937525.1 Alphaproteobacteria bacterium MarineAlpha10_Bin3 | reverse complement strand
CAGATTGCCGAGCCCTACTACCGGCGCGCCGGTGGTCGTCAAAACCCCGAGCAGATTAAAGCACGGCTCCAGACAGGCTTGCACGGCGCTCAGCACGACCGGCAGTTCGGGCGGCCGGCATCCCGCAAGCACGCAGTTATACGCCACCGCGCGCGCCGTAAGATCGCCAAACAACGGCGGAACCAGACCGTGCGACCGGGCCGGGTCGGCAACGCCGTCCAGCATTTCCTCCAGCCGCCGGGCGGTCGGCGGCACCAGGGGCAACCCGTCGCCCAGTTCGTGCGCCGCCAGCGCGGATTGGGCGTCTTCCCACCGCACCGTCTCTGCAAACACCGGCAACGCGTCCTGGTCGGCCATGATTGTCAGCGGCCCGGCAGCCGTTGCGAGCACGCCTCGGTAAAGCCAAACGTGGGGATATATGCGGAGTGCTTGCCGGGGCCGCCGGCCACGACGATCTGAATATCGTCCGGCGTCCGCGTCAGATAATAGCGGTCGTTCGTCAGCGCCTGGCCGTGCTCCTCGTAATTTTTCTGGTTTTCCCTGGAAACGCGGGAGACGTGAACGGCGGAATCGTGGAACAGTTTTTCCTGCATATCCACGATTGTCCAGCCATCGCGGTGCAGCGTTGCTGCGTGTTCCGGTCCCAAGGCGACGACATAGGGCGCGGTACCGTAAATCATGTTCGCGCCGGTCTGGGAGATCGTGCCCGCAATCGTCATCAGGATGCCTTCGCCGGACGTGCTGCTGTGATCGTTGATGTTGTGCGGCGCCTCGCATGGCAAGGCGGTAATCACATTGTCCGTGGCCTCGAAGCCACGCCGCACATGATAGGCTTCCCAGGGGCTTTCTTCTTCGTTCTCGCCAAAACAGAAAGCGAATTTCGCCGGCGAGCCGTGGGTTGCGCGGTCCATCTCGCCCGGTTTCGCCCCGCCGACATTCAACAGGGTCAGTTGCAGGGCGCGGCCGATGGTGGCGTTGGCCCGGCGGCCCTGGCCAAAACAGTTGCTGGTGCAGTTGATGTCGAGATCATGCCGGACCGACCCGTTGATTATCAGCATCGGCGCACAAGGGTGGGTCGTCGCCAGGGTCCCATGCAAATTATATTCGGGTTGAAGGACGGCGCGCACCGCCGACACGACAAGCGGCAGATATTCGGCGCGGCAACCCGCCATCACCGCATTGGCGGCGATACTGGACAGGGTCGGGAACACGCGGCGCGGCGACATGGCCGCAAACGGTACGTTGTCGCCCCGGCAGGTATCGACAAACTGCGCCACTTTTTCTTCGGTGGGGACGATGAGGGGAAACCCGTCGCTCCAGCCTTGCCTCAAAGCAAAGTCGTTCCATTGCTCCGGGTCGATATCGCCCAACTCGATCGTCTCGCTCATCGCCGCATCCGTCATCGTTTCCTCGTCATATTTTCCCTGGCTTCCGTTCTTTGAACCGCCGCGCCTAAACGTTGGAGATTCGCACCGAACAGGCTTCGGTGGAACCGAAGGTCGGGATATAAGCCGAATGCTTTCCCGGTCCGCCCGCAACCAGGATATGGATGCCTTCGGGCGAACATGTCAGATAAAATTTGTCATTTACCACCTTGGCCGAGCGATCAACCGCGTAGTTCTTGCGTTTTTCCGGCGGGACGCGGGAGATATGGACTGCGGAATCCTCGAACAGCTTTTCTTGTATGTCGGGGATCGTCCAGCCGTCGCGGTGGATCGTGTGCGCATGTTCGGGCCCGATGACCACGACATAGGGGCCATGACCGCCCAGCACGTTGGCACCGGTCTGCGAGATCGTGCCAGCGATGGTTTGCAGGATGCCTTCGCCCGACGTGCTGGCGTGATCGTTGATATTGTGCGGCGGTTCGCTGGCGAACGCGGTGACAACGCTATCGCCGGCATCGAAGCCCCGGCGCACATGATAAGGCTCCCACGGGCTTTCTTCTTCGTTTTCGCCGAAGCAAAAGGCGTATTTCGCCGGCGACCCCTGCGTCGCCCGGTCCATTTCGCCCGGCCTGGCGCCGCCGATGTTCAGCAAGGTCAACTGCAAGGCCCGGCCAATCGTGGCGTTGGCGCGGCGTCCCTGGCCAAAACAGTTGCCGGTGCAGTTGATGTCGAGCTGTCCGCGAAGCGGGCCGCTTACGATGAGAAGCTGCGCGCAAGGATGGGTCGTCGCCAGCGTCCCGTGCAGATTATAGGCGGGGTCGAGAACCGCGCGCACCGCCGCGACGACAACCGGGAAATATTCGGCCCGGCAGCCGGCCATGACCGCGTTCGCCGCGATGGCTGGCATGGTGGGCACCAGCAGGCGCGGCGACATCGGCGCAAACGGCGCATTGTCTTTCCGGCAGGTTTGAAGGAAACGGTCGACGGCTTCTTGCGTCGGCACGGCAAGCGGGAACCCGTCGCTCCAGCCCCGGTCGTTGGCATATTCGTTCCATTGCGCGGGATCGAGGTCGCCGACCTCGATTGTCTCGCTGTCCATATCCTCTATCATCGCTAGGCGGTCGCTTTCCTCTTGGCGGGCGTCAGGCGCCGACGGCCTCCTTCAGCCCGGCCGCGGCCACGTCGATGCGTTCGGCCAGTTCCCCGGCATTCAATCCGCCGATCGGGTGCTTCACGATCAGGAGTTTCGGGTCCGCCTTGCGCGCCTTGGCTTGCGCCCGCACCAGCGGCAGGAAAGTTTCGGTGATGACGATGTAGGTTTCGACGCCGCGATTTTCGAGTTCGATACTGTCATGGAAACTCCACGACGAGCACGACCCTCAATCCGCCAAAGCGAGGATGGCCCCTTTGTATTTGCGGGCGATTTCGTCGATCAGTTCGGCTGGCGCCGGCTGGGCCGCGCTGTCCTTGAACAGATAGTCGATATTGTCGGTCGGCCGGAAAGCGCCCATTTGCGCGCGCACGCCTTCGAGGAGTTCGCGGGCATTGGGTTTCGAGTTCGAGACGATCGCAATCGGGTCCCGGCTCCAGTCCGCCACGGCGCACACGGCCGGCCCCGTCAAATTCCCGGCCTCTTCGCGAAGGCCGAACGATGGATTGACGATACGCATATTAACCTCCTTGTTCGAAGGTTCATACTGTAGGCCCGTCCGGCGCGATGACGCAAGAAGCGGGTTAATCCGAGCCCTGCAAATCGGGTCCGATGAGAATTGCCGGCAGCAAGGGATGCCGTCTGGCGATTTTTTGTTTCAAACGCTCACGCCACCTCGCAACGTAGGTGGATGGTTGATAGGCGACGAACAGGCCAACCGCCAGGATGAAAAGAAAGGTTGTCACCCCCATAAAGCCAGGCAGAACCGCCATCCATTTTCTCGAAAAATCGATCAGGGTGGAAAAAACAAACAAGACGGGAACGAGAACCGATGCAACCCAGCCTAATTCTATCAAAATGATGAGCGCGATAGCGCCAATGCCGTAGCGCTCAATGTTGCCGGAGATGTCCGGAATCAGGGTTTGTGCGCGCAATTTCATGCTTCTGATCATCGTGTCCTGAATGATTATTGTTCTTGCTTCAACCAAAACTAAAGTCGCACACCGCCGCGTTCAAGGAATTTAGCCATGCGTTTCAAGAACATCGGCCATGAATGGCCTGAACTGGACGCCGGCGATTGGCGCCGGCCGGCGGATTGTGCCAGTCTTGGGGCCGCACGAAATGTTCCGCCACGCCGGCTTCGAGGAGACACCTTCATGCCCGATAGCGTCATGTCCGATAACGTAACCGACTTTACCTTCCTGCAAGGCGTCAAGGTCATCGATTTCACCCAGTTCGAAGCCGGGCCTTCCTGCACCGAATCGCTCGCCTGGCTCGGCGCCGACGTGGTGAAGATCGAAAACCCGGACAGAGGCGATCCCGGCCGCCGCCTGACACCCGGCCAGCCGGACAACGATCCGTATTATTTTCACATCCTCAACGCCAACAAGAAATCGGTTACCATCAATCTGAAGTCACCCCAGGGACTTGCGCTGGCGAAGGACATGATCCGCCAAGCGGACGTGATGATGGAAAACTTCGCCCCCGGCGCGATCGAACGGCTGGGCCTGTCCTATGACGTGGTCGAGGCGATCAACCCCGGCATCATCTATGCCCAGGTCAAGGGGTTCGGCGAAGGCAGCCCGTTCGAGAAAAACCTCGCCTTCGACATGATCGCGCAAGCCTGCGGCGGCACGTTCAGCGTGACCGGCGAAGCGGACGGCCCGCCGACCCGGCCCGGCGTCACCATCGGGGATACCGGCACCGGTATGCTGATGGCGATCACCATCCTGGGCGCGCTGTACAAGCGGCGGGAGACCGGAAAGGGCCACCGGCTTCAGGTCGCGATGCAGGATGCGATGCTGCAATATATGCGCGTCAATTTCGCCACCCAGGGCCGGACCGGCAAGGCGGCGCAACGCGGCGGCGCCAAGATACCGGGCGTGACCAATGCGCCGATGGGCCTGTATCCCTGTGCGCCCGGCGGGCCGAACGATTACGTCTACATCATGACCAGCCGGGCGAACCCGGATCATTGGGACCGGTTGCTGGGCGTGATCGGGCGCGAGGATCTGATCGGCGACACACGCTACCTGACCCCCGCAGACCGGGTCGCGCACGAACCGGAAGTGGATGAGGCGATCGCCGCCTGGACCCGCGGCCGATCCAAATACGATGCGATGAAGGCCGTGGGCGAGGCGGGGATTCCGGCCGGGGCCGTGCTGGATACCGACGAGTTGAACAACGACATTTCGTTCGAGCAGCGCGGGGTCATGCAGACCATGATCCATCCGGTGCATCGCCCGTTCAAGATGCCGGCCTGGCCGGTACGGGTGGACGGCAAGGCCACGCGCGTCAAGGCGTCGCCGATGCTGGGCGAACATACC
The DNA here is from genome assembly GCA_002937525.1 of Alphaproteobacteria bacterium MarineAlpha10_Bin3. GTDB lineage: Bacteria > Pseudomonadota > Alphaproteobacteria > UBA8366 > MarineAlpha4-Bin1. The sequence continues at coordinate 445 of PTKA01000136.1, read as the reverse complement.
GATCAGGTCATCGGCGACTGGCTGGGACTGAACGGCGCCGCGATCGCCGCCTTGAAGGCGGACGGTGCGGTCGGCCAATAGCCGATAGCCAGGGCACCGCCAGCCAGACCGGCTTCGCGCCCGACAATGGATTTCATCGCACTGTATACCAGGTCGTACACGCATAAAATGGATCCCCAAGGCGGTAAAAGTGTGATTCAAGTTTGGTCCTGACACAGGAGATTTTACATGAGCCGTCGCCGTCACGAACTGACCGGATTTGAGGGGTCTGTTATCCAGCCTTTACTCCCCAACAAACCACGCGGCGTCCCTCGCATTGATGACCGCAAGGTTCTTGACGCGATCCGTGAGTGCGCAGACCAGCGAGAGGCGGGGGCCAATATTCCCCCAAAGAAGAACCGCAACGGCTCGTTCGCCTTCAGCAAACTCATACAATATCGAGGGA
>PTKA01000135.1 GCA_002937525.1 Alphaproteobacteria bacterium MarineAlpha10_Bin3 | reverse complement strand
TTGAGTCCGGCGGCGCAACGGCGCATCGAAAATCTCGCGACCAAGGCGCGCCATCTCGACGTTCCCCGCATCACCGTTTTCGGTCATGCCGACAGTTCCGGTGCTGCTGCACATAATCTCACCCTCTCGCTGCGGCGCGCAGATGTGGTGCGGCGTGCGTTGATCCGCGGCGGCGTGCCGCGCGGCCAGGTCGCCGTCGCCGCGTCCGGCGAAACGCGCTTGCGAATCGCCACGCCCGACAATACTCGGGACGCCCGCAACCGGCGCGTCGAAATCCTGTTTCAGCCCGCAACCGCGTGGTGATGGCGGTCACACTGGACATTGCCGGCATGGGGCACAATATTAGCGCTGAAGTCACATGAGCGGCTTTTGAACGGAGGTTTGGCATGTATGAAGCGGTGACCGAGGATATCAAGGTGACGGTTACGCCGTTTTATCTGGAGGAGCAGTCTTCGCCGCTGGAAAACCACTATGTCTGGGCCTATCAGGTGCGCATCGAAAACAAGGGGACCCAAACCGTTCAACTGCGCAACCGTTCATGGCGCATTACCAATTCAAAGGGCATGGTCGAAAAAGTCGATGGCCCCGGCGTTGTCGGCGAACAGCCGGTGCTGAATCCGGGCGAACATTTCGAATATACCAGCGGCGCGCCGCTCACCACGCCGTCGGGAATCATGGTCGGCAGCTACGAAATGGAGGCCAGCGACGGCCGGCTGTTCGATGTCGCCATTCCGGCCTTCTCGCTCGATAGCCCGCACCAGCCGGTCCAGTTGAATTGAACGGCCGCACGGGGAGGATAACGTGAACGCACCCGAAGGATTGACCCCGCCGGTCGGGGAAACGGCGGATTGCCAGGTGCCAAGCCGGGCCGAGGCCGAAGCGGCGGTGCGCACCTTGCTGCGCTGGGCCGGGGACGACCCGGACCGCGAAGGGCTGCTGGACACGCCGGCGCGCGTGGTCAAGGCGTACGAGGAATTCTATGCCGGCTACCGGCAGGACCCGAAGGTATTGCTGCAATGCACCTTCGAGGAAACCGACGGCTATGACGAATTGATCGTGCTGCGCGACATCCGGTTCGAGTCGCATTGCGAACACCACATGGTGCCGATTATCGGCGTCGCCCATGTCGGCTATTTGCCGCAAAACCGCGTTATCGGCATCAGCAAGCTGGCGCGGGTCATCGAAGCTTTCGCCAAGCGTCTGCAAATCCAGGAAAAACTGACCGCGCAGATCGCCAACACCATCGACGAGGTGCTGAAGCCACGCGGTGTTGCGGTGATCGTCGAAGCCAGGCATCAATGCATGACGACGCGCGGCGTACACAAGCCGGACGCGACCCTGGTGACCAGCCGGATGCTCGGCGAGTTGCGCGAAAACGCATCGACGCGGCGCGAGTTCATGGCGATCCTCGGCAACCCATCGAGCCGCTTGGGCTAGACAAAGCCGGGTTTCGGACGGATTATCGGCACCTTTGGCAATACTGGCCCGGCCCCTTGATAGATTTCCGCCCCGTTCTGTTCATTATCGGCATCCTGGTTTCGACCCTGGCCGTGGCCATGTTCGTGCCGGCCGCCGTCGATCTGGCCGCCGGCAACGACGAGTGGCAGGTGTTCGGCGCGGCGGCGGCGCTGACCCTGTTCATCGGCGTCATGGTGATGACGACAACGCGCAGCAAGGTGCGCAATCTGTCGCTGCGCCAGGCCTTCATTCTGACCACCTTGAGCTGGATCGTGATGCCCGCGGTGGCGGCCTTGCCGCTGGTTTTTTCCGGTCTCGATCTGAGCTATACCGATGCGTTTTTCGAGGCCATGAGCGGGCTGACCACGACCGGATCGACGGTCATCATCGGGCTCGATTTCAGCCAGCCCGGCGTGTTGTTGTGGCGGGCGCTGCTGCAATGGCTCGGTGGCATCGGCATCATCGCCATGGCGATCTCGATCCTGCCGCTGCTCCAGGTCGGCGGCATGCAACTGTTCCGGATGGAATCCTCCGACACCTCCGACAAGGTGATGCCGCGCGCGGCCCAGATCGTCACCGCGATCGCCATCATCTATGTGGCGCTGACCCTGATCTGCGCCTTGCTGTATTGGAGTTTCGGGATGACCGGGTTCGACGCCATCGCCCATGCCATGACGACCATCGCGACCGGCGGCTTCTCGACCCACGACGCCTCGATCGGCTATTTCCGCAGCGCCAGGATCGACGCCACCGCGACCGCCTTCATGATCGTCGGCGGCCTGCCCTTCGTGTTGTATCTGCAAGCCCTGCGCGGCCGGCCGGGCAGCCTGTTGCGCGACGGCCAGGTCCGGTGGTTCCTGATCGTCACCGCGCTGTCGGTCGCGGCGATGTTGTGGTGGCTGGCTGGCGACGAGCCCGGCGCGTTGCCCTCGGCGTTCCGCCGCGCCGCGTTCAACGTGGTCTCGGTGATTACCGGCACCGGCTATGCGACCGAGGATTTCAGCGACTGGGGACCGTTCGCGGTCGCGCTGCTGTTCTTCTTGATGTTCGTGGGCGGCTGCGCCGGATCGACGGCCTGCGGCATCAAGGTATTCCGCTTTCAGGTGCTGTATGCGACCGCGCGGTGCCAGATGCGCCGCCTGCTGCAACCGCATGGCGTGTTCATTCCCTATTACAACAAACGGCCGATTGCCGAAGAAGTCACCGCCTCGGTGATGGGATTTTTCTTCCTCTATGTCATCGCCTTCGCGCTGATCGCGATTGGCCTGGGCATGATGAACCTCGATTTCATCACCGCCGTGTCGGGCGCGGCCACGGCAATCTCCAATGTCGGCCCCGGATTGGGCCCGGTGATCGGCCCGGCCGGTTCCTTTTCCTTCCTGCCGGACGAGGCGAAATGGCTGCTGTCGTTCGCCATGCTGCTCGGCCGGCTGGAGCTGTTCACGGTCCTGGTTTTGTTCCTTCCCTCGTTCTGGCGGAGTTGAAAATATGGCGCCTCCAACGCGCAGCGCACTCGACATGATCCGCGCTCTGGTCGGCTTCGATACCGTGTCGTCGAAATCGAACCTGGCCTTGATCGATTTCGTGCGCGATTATCTGGCCGGCCATGGCATCGACTCCCGCTATATCCGCAGCGAGGACGGCACCAAGGCCAATCTCTGGGCCACGATCGGGCCCGATGAGCCCGGCGGCGTGGTGCTGAGCGGCCACACCGATGTCGTGCCGGTCGCCGGTCAGCCCTGGGAAAGCGACCCGTTCGAAGTGGTCGAAAACGACGGCCGGTTATATGGCCGCGGCACCGCCGACATGAAAAGTTTCATTGCCATCGCCCTTTCCCTGGTGCCGGACATGCTGGCAAGGCCGCTGACCCGCCCGATCCATTTCGCCCTCACCCACGATGAAGAAGTCGGCTGTCTGGGCGCGCCCCGGCTGATTGCCGACGTGCTGGCCAACCTGCCGCGCCCCGGCGCCGTCATCATCGGCGAGCCGACGCAGATGCGGGTCGTCGATGCGCATAAGGGCATCACCGCCTACACCACCATTGTCACCGGCCACGAGGCCCATTCCAGCCTCACCCATCGCGGCGTCAACGCGGTGATGCAGGCCGCCCGGCTGATCGCCCATCTGGGCGACCAGGCGGCGCAAAAAGCGGCCCAACCGGAACTGAATAGCCGCTTCGATCCGCCCTATACGACGATCCATGTCGGCACTGTAGAAGGCGGCACCGCGCTCAATATCGTGGCCCGGAACTGCGCCTTCAAATGGGAAATCCGCGCCCTTCCCGGCGACGACCCGCAAGACATACTGGCCCGGTTCGAGGCGTTTTGCCGCGATGAGGTCGTTCCGGCGATGCAGCGCGTGGTGCCGGAAACCGGCGTCGAGACGCGCCCCGGCGTGATCGTCCCGGCGCTGGCGCCGGAACCGGATTCAGCCGCCGAAAAGCTCGCCCGCGACCTCACCGGCGCCAATGCGACCGACGCGGTCTCCTACGCCACCGAAGGCGGCCAGTATCAGCGCGCCGGCATCCCGGCCATCGTCTGCGGCCCCGGCAATATCGAACAAGCCCACCAGCCCAATGAATGGATCGCCCTGGAACAGATCGCCGCCAGCCAGTCCTTCACCCGCCGCCTGATCGCCAAATGCCAGGCGGACGCCTGAATTTCAACGCCCCCTACCGCACCGCCAGATCGAGCAGCAGCCGGCGGGCCATCCGGGCGACGACGCGGCGGCGGTACCACGGGGTCGCGGTCGTGGTCTGCATCGGGCGCGCCTGGCGTTGCACGGCCTCGCCAAACGCGCGCGCGGTATCTTCGTTCAGCGTCTCACCGGTGAAATCTTCCAACCCGGTCACCAAAAACGGTTTCGTGTCGCAGGCGGTGAGTGCGGCACGCAGCGCCCGAACCACGCCGTCGTCGATTTGCAAAGCGACGGCGATCCCGGCTAGCGGGAAATCGATTGCGCCGCGAATTCGCGCCTTGCGATAGGCCGACGCCAGCCCGCCGCCGCCGGCAATCGTCACCGCCGTGACGATCTCTTTGGGCGCAAGCGTCAGATAGTCGATACCGTCGCCGCGATAAAGATCGGCCAGGGGTATTTCGCGCATCCCCGCCGGCCCGGCGATGGTCACGGCCGCGTCATGCACCAGTAAAGCCGGGGCCAGATCGCCGCTGAAGACGGCGAAGCACTGCGTGCCGCGCGGCGCGACATGGCAGATATCGCCGCGATATTTAAGGCAATACTGGTTGCTCTGGCGCCACCATTCGCTCTGATTGTAGAACAGGCAGCGCGTATCCAGGCACAGATTACCGCCAACCGTGGCGACATGGCGGTGGGTCGATCCGGCGACGGCGGCGGCGGCCTGGGCGATGGCGGGAAACCCTTGGGCCACCGCTGCGTCGTTGGCCAGGCGGTCCAGGGTGACGCCGGTGCCGATGGTAAGAGTGGCCCCGTTCAGCGCGATCTTGCGGAGTTCCGCAATCCCGCCAAGATCGACCAGATGCGGCGCTTCGACCAGACCGCGGCGCATATTGACGATCAGATCGGTGCCGCCGGCAACCAGCCGCGCGGCCTTGTCGCCGGCCAGCGCCGCCAGCGCCTCGGCAATCGTTGCTGGACGGTGCAGCTCGAATTCAGGCAAGGCTTCCATCAGGCGGCGCGTTCCTTCTCATAGGCTTCGATCGCCGCCATCAGCCGGTCCGGCGTGACCGGCAACTCGGTCACCCGCACGCCCATCGCATCGGCAATGGCGTTGACCAACGCGCCGGGAAAACCACTGAGCGATCCCTCGCCCGCTTCCTTGGCCCCGAACGGGCCGTTCGGGTCGATGCTTTCGACGATCTGCACGTCGATATTCG
>PTKA01000134.1 GCA_002937525.1 Alphaproteobacteria bacterium MarineAlpha10_Bin3 | reverse complement strand
CGCGCCGGTAGCCTACTCGATGAATTCTCGCCAAACGAATGTGCGAACTACCTCGTAAATTCAGGCTATGCGTCAACCTAATCCGATCCCGCTCTAAAGCAAAATAGGGGTGATGGGAATCGCCTTTGGCGAATTCCATCGAGCTTGAATTGCGCTGCTATCGAGGGTGCGGGTGGTTACCGGCCGCTTTTGGTGTGATGCGTCTGGCGGGTTGGAAATCCCGCGGCTTCCAGCCGGCGCATGATTTCCGTCGCGTGGTCGCTGTCCCGGGTTTCCACGACCGTATCGAGTTCGGCGAATTTCAATGGGATATCGTAGAACATTCGCTGATGGTGGATTTCCACGATGTTGCCACCGGCATCGCCGATTTCGGCGGCGACCTTGGCGAGGACGCCCGGCTGGTCGTTGATCGTCACGCGCAGCCGCGCGATATGCCCCGCCCGGGCCATCGCGCGCATCAGCACCGAGGAAAGTATCCTGGCGTCGATATTGGCGCCGCTGACCAGCAGGCAGACGGTCTTGCCGGCGAACCGGCCGCAATGTTCGCTCAGCGCCGCCAGCGGTGCGGCGCCGGCCCCTTCGGCCAGCACCTTGGCCTGGATCAGCATGGTCTGCACCGCCGCCTCGATGGCCGATTCCGCGACAACGATAATGTCGTCGACCAGCCGCCTGACGATATCCAGCGTGATGTCGCCGGGCGATTTGATGGCAATGCCCTCGGCGATGCTGGCGCCGCCGGCCGGCGTATCGAGCCCGTGCAGGGCGTTATACACCGATGGATACAAATCCGCTTCGACGCCGATAATTTCGATCTTCGGCTTGAGCGCCTTGGTTACGGTGGCGATGCCGGAAATGACGCCGCCCCCGCCGATGGGAACGATGATCGCGTCCAGGCCGGGCAGGTCGTTCAGTATCTCCAACCCTATGGTGCCCTGCCCGGCGATGATTTTCACGTCGTTATAGGGATGGACGAAGGTGAGCCGCTCGCGCGCCGCGCGTGACCGGGCGAAGGGCTCCAGCGCGTTGACGCTGTCGCCCCGCAGCACGACCTGCGCCCCGAACGCCCGGGTGCGCCGGACCTTGGTGAAGGGGGTGCCTTGCGGCATGATGATCGTCGCTGGAATCCCGAGCCGTCGGGCGTGATAGGCGACGCCTTGGGCATGATTGCCGGCGGACACCGCGATTACGCCGCGCTTTTGCTCCGCCGCGCTCAGGCTCATAAGCTTGACCAGCGCGCCGCGATCCTTGAAAGAGCCGGTTCGTTGCAGGGTTTCGAGCTTCAGATAGACATTGGCGCCCAGTAGGTCGGAAAGCGGACCGGACCGGATTGTCGGCGTGCGGACGACGCTGCCGGCAATGAGATCGGCAGCGCGGCGAATATCGACGATCGAAACGCTCATGATTCTCCTTGCTTCCGAGCCAGAGGGCGCGAGTATCGTCTGTCGTCCATGAAAGAGTACACCGAGCCGATGAACGATCCAAGATTCGCGCCAAAAACCGGGCCGGACGGCGACGTTCCCCATTTCGAGACAATCGAGGCCGTCGTCGCCGCGTTGCAGCCGAGTGAACCGGTCTATTGCCTGCGCCCCGCCGAGCTTCGCGCCAATGCGGCGCGGTTCCGCGACGGGTTCGGCGGCGAAGTACTCTACGCCATAAAATGCAACCCGCATCCGCTGGTATTGTCGATATTTCGGGATTCGGGCATTGCCCGGTTCGACGCCGCGTCGCTCTTCGAGGTCGCCGCCGCGCGCGATGCCGGTGCGCGGGCCTGCTACATGCATCCGGTCAAACCGCGCGGCGACCTGGCCGAGGCATACCGTTTTCACGACGTGCGTCTGTTCACGCTCGACCATGTGGATGAGCTGAATAAAATGACCGATGTCCTGGGCGATGCGGCGGATGTTTGCGCCCTGGTCCGCTTCGCGACCCCCGATAGCGCGGCCCGCTATACGCTTTCGGCCAAGTTCGGGGCATCGCCGGCAGCGGCCGCCACGTTGCTGCGCGCGGTTTATGAGCGCGGTTGGCGGACCGGACTTGCCTGCCATGTCGGATCGCAATGTCTGCGGCCGCAAGACTATGGCGATGCCATCGAACGCGCCGCCGGCATCGCCGCGGCCGCCGGCGGGGCGCTGGAAATTCTCGATCTCGGCGGCGGATTTCCGGCTCCCTATATAGACGAGGCGCCGCCGCCGCTGGCGGCTTATTTCGACGCCATCCGCGACGGCGTTCGCAAGGCCGGACTGGCGGCGGGGTGCCGCCTGCTCTGCGAGCCGGGCCGGGCGCTGGTCGCGTCCGCCTGTTCGGTGATCGTCCAGGTCCATTTGCGCAAGGACGACACGCTTTATCTCAACGATGGCGTCTATCACAGCCTGTCGGAGGCGGTGACCGGCGGGTTGCGGTATCCGATGCGTCTGTTGCGCGCGGACCGCCGGGAAGCCGCGCCCGACCGCGCATTCACCCTGTTCGGCCCGACCTGCGATTCAACCGACGTTCTGCCCGGCCGCACCAACTTTCCAGACGATATCCGCGAAGGCGACTGGATCGAAATCGGCCAGCTTGGCGCCTATTCGAACGCTGTGTCGACCCGGTTCAACGGCGTTTTCCCGGACAGTTTCGTCACCGTCGATTCGCCGCCCCTGTTGCCGTGAAGGTGGAATTTCAGCCCTTCTTTCCGCGCCCACCTTGGTGGGGCGGAGATTTGCAGACCATGCGGAACTTCTTTGCCGCCCGCATGGGACGCCGGCCTTATATTGCGGGTGAGCGGCTTTACCTGGCCATGCGCGACGGCAGCGGCGACCGGCTGGCGGCTTTGTTGACCCATGCGGGACAAAATGACCGGCCGTTGGTGGTGTTGCTGCACGGCCTGACCGGGTGTGAAACGTCGATGAACATGGCGCGGGCGGCGGCCTGTCACCTTGCGCGGGGATATCCGGTTTTGCGGCTCAATTTGCGCGGCGCCGGGCCGTCGCGGCCGACCTGCCGGGGTGACTATCACGCCGGATGCAGCCGCGATCTGGCCGATGCGCTGACGTCGCTCGGCGAACACGAACCGGCATTGGTCGCGCGCGGATTGCTGTTATCGGGGGTATCGCTCGGCGCCAACGCCATGATCAAGTTCCTGGCTGAATATGGCGGCGAATTTCCGATCCGCGCGGCGGTTTCGGTTTCCGCGCCGATCGACCTTGCCTTGTCCTGCCGGTCGCTGATGCGGCGGCGCAACGCGCCGTATCACCGCTGGTTGCTGCACCGTATGAAACTGGACTGTCAGGGCAGCGAGATGAACGGATGCGCGCGGGCGGCGCTGGCCCAGGCGCGGACGGTCTACGAATTCGACGACACCTATGTCGCACCCCGGCATGGCTTTACCGGCGCGCCGGAATATTACGAAAAATCCAAGGCGCTACGGTATCTCTACGCGGTCCGCGTGCCGACTTTGCTGATCCACGCCCATGACGATCCCTGGGTTCCGGTCGCGCCCTATCTTGGCCAAGACTGGTCCCGCAATCCGGCGCTGTGTATGCTATTGCCGCGCCGGGGCGGCCATGTCGGCTTCCACGGCCGCGGTCATCACACCTCCTGGCACGACCGTTGCGCCGCGCAATTCTTCAACCGCTTTCGTTGAGCGCCCGGGCGGCGTCGAGCGCAAAATAGGTCAAGATTCCGTCCGCGCCGGCACGCTTGAAGCACAACAGCGCTTCCAGGATGACCCTTTGCGCCAGCCAGCCGCGTTCCACAGCACCCTTGAGCATCGAATACTCGCCGCTCACCTGATAGACGAAGGTCGGCATGGCGAACTGCGCCTTGACCCGGTGCAGGATATCGAGATACGGCATGCCCGGTTTTACCATCACCATATCGGCGCCTTCCTGGATATCGAGCCACACCTCGCGCAGCGCCTCGTTGCCATTGGCCGGATCCATCTGGTAGGTGCGCTTGTCGCCGATCAGCACTGCCTTGGTTCCCACCGCGTCGCGGAACGGGCCGTAGAAGCTGGACGCATATTTCGCCGAATAGGCCATGATCCGGGTCTGGGACAGACCGTTATCGTCGAGCGCCTGGCGGATTGCGCCGACCCGGCCATCCATCATGTCGGATGGCGAGATCGTGTCGCAGCCGGATTCCGCCTGAACCAGCGATTGTGCGACCAGCACCTCCAGGGTTTCGTCATTGAGGATTTCCTCGCCGTTCATTACCCCGTCATGGCCATGGGTTGTATAGGGATCGAGGGCGGCGTCGCAGACCACCATCATGCCGGGTGCGGCGGCCTTCACCGCGCGGGTCGCAGTGCAGACGAGGTTTTTCGGGTTGGTCGCCTCGCGGCCATCGGCGGTCTTGACGGCGGGATCGGTGAAGGGGAACAGGGCCACCGCCGGTATGCCCTCGGCTTCCGCTTCCAGCACCGCGTCGGCGATGATATCGGGCGAATAGCGATAGACGCCCGGCATCGAATCGACCGGAATCTTGGCCTTTACGCCATCGACCACGAATAGCGGCCAGATGAAGTCGTCCGGGCCGAGCGTGTTCTCGGCGACGAGCCGGCGCACCGCGTCCTCGCGCCGGTTACGGCGCATGCGGATGGCCGGAAACCCGGTGGTGGGAAAATCAGGCATGGTCTTTATCCTCCAGCGGCGATATTACGGATCGGCCAAAGGGGATACAATGGCGTACCCTTGAAGAAGCATGGATCGACAATGACACTCGCCGATTTGGATCTCGACGCGGATCAGCGCGCTTTTCAGGATACCGCGCGGGATTTCGCCGCCGCGACCTTCGCGCCGAACGCAGCCGCGTGGGATGCGCAAGGGGAATTTCCCGTCGATGCGTTGCGCCAGGCGGCGGCACTGGGCTTTGCCGGTATTTATGTCGATGACGCGCATGGCGGCTCCAGCCTGTCGCGTCTCGATGCGGCGATTATTTTCGAGGAATTATCCGCCGGCTGCGTTTCCACCGCCGCCTATATGTCGATCCATAATATGGCGAGCTGGATGATCGACCAGTTCGGCAACGACAAACAGCGCGCCGCCTGGTTGCCCAAGCTGATGACAATGGAACATTTCGCCAGTTACTGTCTGACCGAACCCGGTGCTGGTTCGGACGCGGCCGCGCTGCAAACCCGGGCCGAGCGGGATGGCGACAGTTATATTCTGAACGGCACGAAGGCGTTCATATCCGGCGGATCGACCAGCGATATCTATGTTTGCATGGTGCGGACCGGGGGGGCGGGACCGGGCGGTATATCGTGTCTGGTGGTTGAAAAAAATACGCCCGGCCTGAGCTTCGGCAAGCGTGAGGCGAAGCTCGGCTGGAACAGCCAGCCGACCACCGCCGTGATCTTTC
>PTKA01000133.1 GCA_002937525.1 Alphaproteobacteria bacterium MarineAlpha10_Bin3 | reverse complement strand
AAATGCGTGATCGTGCAGATCACCAGGATCGTCATGCCGTGATAGATGAAGCCCAGCGGATTGTCCGGATCGTTGAAAAAGAAGATATAGGCCAGCCCCAGGACCAGTCCCGGCACCGCGATCGGCGCCATGCAGAGAAATTGAATCGCCGTGCGGCCGGCAACGAACCCCTGGCTTTTCTCCAGCAGATAGGCGCCGGAAAAAATCACCGCCGTGCCGATCACCGCGGTGTAAAGCGCCATCTCGATGCTGTTGCGGTATGACGCCCAGCCGCCGCCATCCATCAAATCGAACTGGTAATTGTCGAATGTCAGGCTTAGATTATAGGGCCAGAACTTGACCAGCGAGGCAAACGCCGCGGTGCATAGAATACCGATCATGATGAGCCCGATGAGGGTGCAGAAACCCAGCATCGCGCCATCGAACAACCGCGACGGCCTCGGCGCATAGGGCACGGCGCGGGCCGACAGCAACGCGATCTGCTTGCGCTGCACCATGCGGTCGACGACAAAGGCGACGATGGCCGGCACCAGCAGGACCATGCCGACCACCGCGCCCATCTCGAAATCGAGCCGCCCGACCACCTGCTTGTAAACGTCGGTGGCCAGGACATTGTACTGCCCGCCGATCACCTTGGGCACGCCGAAATCGGTAACCACCAGGGTAAAGGTCACGAAAAAGGCGGATATCAGGCCGTAACGGGCGCCGGGCAGGGTGACGGTGAAGAAGGTCCGCCAATGGCTGGCGCCGAGCGACCGCGCCGCTTCGTACAGCCGCGCGTCGGAGGTCGACAGCGCGATAATCAGGATCATCAGGGCGTGCGGAAAGACATAGAAGGACTGCCCCATGACGATGCCGATCGGACCGTAAATCGTCTCCCCCATCAAGGCGCCCTTGATCATGCCCTGATTGCCGAACAGATAGACCAGGGCGATCGCCGGCAGCAGCGACGGCATCAGAATCGGAATAAGCGCCAGCGCCCGGAACAACCCCTTGAACGGCATACAGCTTCGGGTCAGCGCATAGGCGAAGACGAAGGCCAGGGTCAGCGTGATGATTGTGCTGGTCAGCGCCACCGTGAAGCTGTTCGAGATCGAGACGATGAGCGCCGGGTTGGAAAAATACGCGGCGTAGTTCGCCAGGCCGATAAACGCGCCATCGACGTTCTGGAAGCTCTTGGACAGCAGGGCGTACAGCGGCAGGGCGATGGAAATCATCAAAAACCCGCCCAGCAGGAGGATGCAGCCGCGCATGATCCACGCCTCGCGGCCGACGATGGGGCGGATGGTGGCCGGCGCGCTGTTCTGGACGGCTGGCATAACTAAGCGTCCTTGGCGTAGACCCGCAGCCGGCCGGCGGGCAGCATCACCTGGAGCGATGTTCCCGCTTCAAGGCCGAGGTCGCGCACCGCGTTGATCGAAAAATCGCAGATCAGCGCAATGTCGCCATCGAGCCGCAGCGAACCACGGCAAAACGAGCCGAGAAATTCAAGCGTGTCGATCTTTGCCGCCAGCGCGTTCTGGCGCACCGCACCGGTGTCGCGCACGACGATATCTTCCGGGCGGATACAGATCGTCACCGGGTCGCCGCGGCCAAGCCCGTCCAGAACGCCGTCGCATTCCAGCGTGAGCGCGCCGACGCGCAATGCGCCCGCTTCGTCCAGCACGCCGTCGAGAAAATTCATCGCGCCGACGAAATCCGCAACAAAGGCGTTGGCCGGCCGGCGGTAGATGTCTTGCGGCGTGCCGATCTGTTCGATCCGGCCCTCGTTCATCACCACGATCCGGTCGGCCATCGTCAGCGCTTCTTCCTGGTCGTGGGTCACCATCACCGTGGTAACGCCGAGCCGGCGCTGGAGCTGCTTTATTTCGTGCCGCAAATGCACCCGGACCCGGGCGTCGAGCGCCGATAGCGGTTCATCGAGCAGCAACAGGCCGGGCGAGGTGGCCAGCGCCCGGGCCAGCGCCACGCGCTGTTGCTGCCCGCCGGAAAGCTGGGCGGGGTAGCGTTTCTCGGACCCCGGCAAGCCGACCATGTCGAGCAATTCGGTGACCCGCGCGGCAACCGCGGCCTTGTTGTCGCGGCGGCTCACAAGGCCATAGGCGATATTGCGGGCGACATTCAGGTTCGGGAACAGGGCGTAGGACTGAAACACGATGCCGAAATCGCGCCGCGACGGCTCCAGGGCCGAGATGTCGCGCCCGGCCTGGAAAATCCGTCCGTGGTTTTGTATCTCCAGCCCGGCGATGGCGCGCAGCAAGGTGGTCTTGCCGCAGCCCGATGGGCCGAGGAAGCAGATGAATTCGCCTTCCTCGACATCGAGCGTGACATCGCGCAAGGCCACGATCTCGCCGAACCGCTTGGTCACGCCGGTGATGCGCAGATACGGCTCGCCTGCCGCCGTCATGTCCTCTCGGCGACGCCCACGCCTATTTCTTCTTCGGCAGCGATTTCGAATCGTAGCGCTTGCGCCACTCGTCGAGAATCCGAATCCGGTTCTTGGCCGCCCAGGCGAAGTCGTTTTTGATCATCTTGGCTTCGATGCCGGCCGGGAAATTCTTCACCGGCCTGGCGACGCCGGGCATCGCGACGACGGCGTATTCCTCGTTATAGATGACGTTCGCCTTATGGGTTACCGACCAGTCGGCCAGCGCCCGCGCGGCCTTTAGGTTCTTGGTGTTGCGGACGATGGCGAAGGCTTCCACGTCCCAGCCAACCCCTTCGCTCGGCGCGATGACTTCGATCGGCGCGCCCTTGTTCTTCGATTTTGCGCCGCGATAGGCAAACGAAATGCCGATCGGAATTTCGCCCGATGCCGCCTGTTTGCACGGCTTGGAGCCGGAATGGGTGTACCAGGCGATGTTCTTGTGCAGATCGTCCATGAACTGCCAGCCGGCGGCCTCGCCCTGCATCTGCAACCAACTGGAAACATCGAGGAAACCGGTGCCCGACGAGTTCGGGTTCGGCATCACGACGCTGCCCTTATAGACCGGCTTGGTCAGATCGGCCCAGGATGTCGGCAGCGGCAGTTTCTTCTTGGCCGCTTCGACCGTGTTGAAGCAGACCGCAGCGATCCAGGCGCGCTGGCCGACCCACATCGGCGGGTTCGCGGCGTCGCGGAATTTGGCGTCCAGCTTGTCGAGCCCCTTGGGCGCGTAGGCCTGGAACAGGCCCCGGTCGGCCAGCAGCATCAGGCTGGTCGCGGCCAGGCCCCAGACGATATCGGCCTTGGGGTTCTTGATTTCGGCCAGCAGTTTGGCGGTGACGATGCCGGTCGAATCCCGTACCCAGCGAATCGAAATGCCCGGATTGTCGGCTTCGAACACGCGCTTGAATTTCTTCAGCTCATCGGCTTCGACCGCGGTATAGACCAGCAGCTTGGTTTGCGCCGCCGCTGGTGCGGCAGCAAACGCCGTCATCCCGGCAAGCGCGCCCAATCCAACAATGCGCCAGATCGGTGTGCGGAATGGTATTTTCATTATTTACGCCCTCCCTGTTCGGTTCCATCCACGAGGGCTACCGATAACACGAATTGCCGCCCTTTGGAATCAAAGCCGCATCGTGACGCTGGTGATATAGCCGGCATAAAGCACCAGCAGGACAGCACCTTCGGCCCGGCAGATGCGCCACCCGGTCACCAGGATCGGGATCAGGATGAAGGCGGCGGCCAGCATGATCCATTGATCGATGGCGGCGATGTCCTCGGCGAAGGTAAGCGGGCGAAACAGCGCGCCAACCCCCAACACGCCCAGGATATTGAAGATATTGCTGCCCAGCACGTTGGCGACCGCAATATCGGTGTGGCGCCGCCACGCGGCCACGGCGGTCGCCGCCAGTTCCGGCAACGAGGTGCCGAACGCGACCACGGTGAGGCCGATTACCGATTGCGGCACGCCGGCGTCGCGTGCAATCGACACCGCGGCATCGACCAACAAGGCGGCACCGTACACCAGCCCGGCGATGCCCGCTATCAAGTAGGCGAAGATCACCAGCCGCCGTTGCGGTACGCCGACGGTTTCCTCGGCGAATTCGTCGTGCAACTCGGCGGCCGGGTCGTGGGTGCGCATGTCGTGCAGATAGCTCCACCCGATGAAGCCGAACAGCGCCAATAACATGGCGATGCCGTGCCAGGTTTCGATGACGCCGTAATATCCAAGGCCGCACAGCAGCACCGCGGCCGCGATCATGAAGGTGCCGTCGCGGATGACCGCGCGCGTGTCGCAGACCAGCGGGCAGATCAGCGCGCCGACGCCCAGGATCAGCAGCGAATTGGCGATATTGCTGCCGACCGCGTTGCCGACGGCGATATCGACATTGTCGGTCAGCACCGCGCGGACCGTCACGACCAGTTCCGGCGCCGAGGTTCCGAACCCCATGACGGTGAGGCCGATGATCGCGGTCGAAACCCCCAGCAAGCGGGCCAGCCCGATGGCGCCGCGCAACGTCAACTCGCCGCCGACAACCAGCACGATCAGGCCGATACTCAGATATAAAAAATCCATACGCTCGCGAAAATCCCACTCAACCGCCCCCCGGCCGCCGCCGGTTGGCGCGCAAGAGGGCACCCGCCCACCCGAAGACAGTACTACCGTGCTATCACAAACATGGAAAGGCCGCCGCCCTCCTTCAAGGACATACAATGGCGCGCCGTATGTACACCGGGTAAGGCGTCATGAGTACCGATAGCATCGCCAAGATCGTTGATTTCTGGCTTGGCGCAAGTCTTGAGAATCCCGCGGCGGCCGCTGCGCGCCGCGACTGGTGGTATCGCGGCGGCCCTAGCGTGGACGACGAGATCCGGGCCCGGTTCGGCGCCCTGGTGGCGCGGGCCTGCGCCGGTGGCCTGACGGATTGGCGGACCACGTCCGACGGGGCGTTGGCCTTGATATTGTTGCTCGATCAGTTCACCAGAAATTTATACCGGCATACGGCGCAAGCCTATGCGGGCGATGCCCTGGCGTTCGATATCATGCATCGCGCCATCGGCCTCGGGCTTGACCGGGCGCTGCATCCGGTTGCCCGAATTTGGCTCTACCATCCGTTCCATCATTGCGAACGCATCGAGCGGCAGGAAGAAGGCATGGCGTTGCTGGACGGCCTGGCGGCCACCGCGTCCGGCGGCTGGCGGCCCTATATTCAGCGCTCCATCGAGGGCTGGGGCCGCCACCGCGATATCGTCGCGCGCTTCGGGCGTTTCCCGCACCGCAACCAGGTGCTTGGCCGAACCAGTACCGACCGGGAGCGTCGGTTCCTGGCCGGTAACGGCGAGAGCTTCGGGCAGGGCCCGAAATAGACTGGTGGCTGGAAAATCAGCGAAATTGGAGCATATTCGCTGGTCCATGCGAACTGGCAAGGATTGA
>PTKA01000132.1 GCA_002937525.1 Alphaproteobacteria bacterium MarineAlpha10_Bin3 | reverse complement strand
CTGGCGGGATCAGCGGCAGTTGCTGGGAATTCGGTAGAAACCACCGCAACGGAATGACCGCGAAATCGGCCCCCGGAGACGCACCGGCTAAAAGCCCCTGTTTCGCGGGTAATACCGTCTCTCATGCCGGGAATGGGGTGGCTATATGGCGCTAAGATACTGAATACACGCCATTATACCCGGCGCTACGGAATGGCCGGGAAATGCTGAAAGTAAGTGGTGGAGCCGAGGGGAATCGAACCCCTGACCTCCGCATTGCGAACGCGGCGCTCTCCCATCTGAGCTACGGCCCCATGGTGGAGCAGCCCGTGGGCCGGGTGCTCCATGTTTCGCGGCGGAATATGTTCATGCGGCGGGACCCTGTCAAGGATGGCTTTCGCTGTCGCCTGCGGGCTTGCCTCTATCCGGGCCCAGGCGGTAGTTTCGCATCTGGTAATCATCGGCAACGACGGGACGGCGCGCGTCATGAATTCACTTGTTTGGCTGATCAGCACGGTGATCGAACTTTATGTCTGGTGCCTGATCATTTCCGCCGTGCTGAGTTGGCTGGTGGCGTTCAAGGTGGTCAATACGCAAAATCGCTTCGTCTATTTGGCCGGCGATTTTCTGCACCGCGTCACCGAGCCCGCGCTGCGGCCGATCCGCCGGTTCCTGCCGACTCTGGGCGGTATCGACCTTTCGCCGATCGTATTGATCCTGCTGCTGTTTTTTGCCAAAAGTCTGCTGTTCGAATATATGCCGCATTAACCGCCTTCCCGGTCCGGCGCGGCAAGGCGAACAAGGCGCTGCCGGCCAATGCGTGGCGGATACCCAGGACGGCGCTGTCGGTTGCCGCCGGGGCCACAACAAGCAAATCCATGTCGCCGGCGACCCGGCGGCGCTGTACGAAACGCTCGACCAATGGATGACGGCGCATCATGACTGAACCCAATATCATCGACGGCAAGGCTTTTGCGGCGCGGCTGCGGGCGCGGATCGCGGAGTGCGTGGCGGCGCTGCAACAATCCCACGGCCTGACCCCCGGCCTCGCCGTCATCCTGGTCGGCGAAGACCCCGCGAGCAATGTATATGTCCGCAACAAGGCGAAGCAGACCGTCGCGTGCGGCATGCGAAGCGTGGAACACCGGCTGCCGCACGATGTCTTGCAGGCGGACTTGCTCTCGCTGATTGCGGAACTCAACGCCGACGGCGCGGTGCATGGCATATTGGTGCAACTGCCCTTGCCCGGTCAGATCGACGAACAGGCGGTCATGGACGCGATCGACCCGCAAAAGGACGTTGACGGGTTCCATGTCATCAATGCCGGCCGGCTGGCGGTTGGCGCCGCCGCCCTGGTGCCGTGCACCCCGCTTGGCTGCCTGATGATGCTGCGCGACCGGCTGGGCGATCTGTCGGGGCTAGCGGCGGTCATCGTCGGCCGTTCCAATATCGTCGGCAAACCGATGGCGGCATTGCTGCTCGCCGCCAACTGTACCGTCACGATGGCGCATTCGCGCACCCGCGATCTGCCGGGTGTTTGCCGCCGCGCCGATATCCTGGTCGCCGCCGTCGGCCGTTCCGAGATGATCCGCGGCGACTGGATCAAACCGGGCGCGGCCGTGATCGATGTCGGCATCAACCGGGTGCCGGGAACCGAGCCGGGCAAAACCCGGCTGGTCGGCGATGTCGCCTTCGAGGAGGCCGTCCAGGTTGCGGGCGCGATCACGCCGGTGCCCGGCGGCGTCGGGCCGATGACGATCGCGGTCCTGTTGCGCAATACGCTTATCGCCGCCTGCCGTCAGGCCGGCGTGGCGGAACCGGATCTGTAGCGCGCCGCGGCCACGACAGAACCGCGCCCAACGCCATGGCGCCCGCACCGGCCAGGAAGACCGGGGTATAGCTGCCGGTAGCGTTGTACAACGATACCAGGGCGTAGCCGGCAACGGTCTGTCCGACCCCGACCGCCAGCACCATCCAGCGCCAGACATGGGCCATGTCGCGCGCGCCGACCACCTGGCGGGCGCGGCCGGAAATGACCGCCGAAAGGCCCGGCTGCGCGCCAAAAATCAAGGACGATGCAATCAGAACCGGCCAAGTCGGCCATAAAACCGGGATCGCGATGCCAACCGCCAGCACGCTGAACATCAGCACCAGGGCGGCGGCAAACCCGATTCGGTCGGCCAGCCAGCCACACAGATAGGCGCCGCCGACCGCGCCGATCCCGACCAGGACCCACTGTGCGCCGCCCTGCTGGATACCCAGATCGAGACCGCGCGCGATGTAATCCACCCAATAAATCGAATGCGGGACCAAACCGATGGAAAACAGGCCCTGTGCTATCATCAGGCGCGCGATGGCCATCGTCACGGCCGGGCGCGGCGTGGCTTTTTGCACCGCCACATCCGGGCCGCTGGCGGGCGACAACCCCCACCAGCCGACCGCGACGCCCAGCGCGCCGACGCCGGCAAGACCGGTCCACGCCGCCCAAAGGCCGTATTCCAGCAACACCGGCACCAGCGTACCCGATAGCAGAATGGCGATACCGACCCCGGTGAAGGCGACGCCGGTCGCCTTGCCAAGCCGGTCCGGGGGCACCGATGTCGTCACCAGCGCCAGGCTAAGGATCATCATCACGGCGACCGTGGCGCCGACCAGGAACCGCCACCAGGCAAGCCAGACGAAGCCCAAAGGTGCTATGCTGGCGACCAGGCACAACAGCGAGATCAGCAAAGCGGCTTTCAGCACCAGGACGGTTTCGATGCGCCGCCGCAGCATCGGCACGCCAAGCGCGCCGGCCAGATACCCGCCAAGATTGAAGGCGCCGACATAGGCGGCTTGCGCTTCGCTGAGCGCGCCGTCGAGAATGATCGCCGGGATCAGCGCCGTATAGGAAAACCGGCCAATCCCCATGCCGACAAGCAGCGTGGCGCCGCCTCCGATGGCCAGGCGCAGCCAGACCGGAATCATTTACTGGTTTGCAGGCCGGCGCAGCCGGACGACACCCTTGAAATTATTGGGATCGACAGGCTGTCCCTTGCGGGTGATTTCGATCTGTCCGGCGCGGGCCAGATGCACCATCTGCTGCTTTACCGCGTTCATATAGCGCCGCCAGACATCGGGCGGATCGGACGGTTTGGCCCGCCTTGCGGCATAGGCGCGCGCGACATCCATCGGCGACGCGGACCCGCCCGGCGGCAGTTCACCCAAAACCGCCAAAATCGTTTCCACGACCGGGTCGGCGCGCGTCGGCGGGGTTGCTTTGTCAGCGGTCTGGGTCATGGCGACAAATGTACCACGCCCGTGGCGTGGCGGGCCAGAATGGTGTTGGACGCGGCTGCCAACGCGGCCCATAATCGCACCATCATGCTTGAAACTCTGGCGCTTGCCGTGGCCGTTTTTGTCGGCGCTCATTTTGCCGGGTCCAGCCCGGCGGTCCGCCGGCGCATTGTCGGGCTGTTCAGCGAAGGCGTGTTTCGTGGCCTCTATGCGCTGGTTGCGCTGGCATCCTTCATCTGGATGTTGCGCGCCTATGGTGCCGCACCCTATGTCGAATTATGGCCATCGGCGCCAGCGTTGCGCGCGATACCGCTGGTCACGATGCCTTTCGTGTGCCTTTTCGCCGTCGCCGGTTTGACGACCCGGAACGTCACCGGGGTCGGCGGCGAATCGCTGCTCGACGACCCGCACCCAGTACAAGGTGCCGCGACAATAACCCGCCACCCCTTCCTGTGGGCCGTGTCGCTGTGGGGCATTTCCCATAGCGCCGCCAATGGCGATGCCGCCAGCCTGTTGCTGTTTGGCGGCGTAACCGTGCTGGCGCTGGGCGGCATGGTCCATATCGACCAGCGCCGCCGCGCATCCGCCGGCGCGGCCTGGGGCCCGGTCGCGATGGGCAGTTCGGCGATCCCGTTCCTGGCGGCGATCCAGGGCCGGGTCAAGATCGACTGGGCCGGCATCGGCCTGACGCGCATACTTGCGGGACTGGCCCTCTACGTCGTCATCCTCACCGTCCACGAAGCCGCCTTCGGCGTCGCCGCGATACCGTGATGCACAGCTAATCGCCGCGCCGCCGCGCCAGGCGCAACCGCAAGGCGTTCAGTTTGATAAAGCCTTCGGCGTCGTGCTGGTCGTAGACGTCGTCTTCTTCGAAGGTGACATGTGCGAGCGAATACAGGCTGTCGGGCGAGGCGCGGCCGATAACGCCGACACTACCCTTGTAGAGCTTGAGCCGGACCGTTCCGTTGACCCGTTCCTGGCTCTTGTCGATCAGCGCTTGCAGCATCAGGCGTTCCGGCGAAAACCAGAATCCGTTATAGATCAAGGTGGCGTAGCGCGGCATCAGCTCGTCCTTGAGGTGCATCGCTTCGCGGTCCAGCGTGATCGATTCGATCCCGCGATGCGCCGCCAGCAGAACGGTGCCGCCGGGCGTCTCGTAGATGCCGCGCGACTTCATGCCAACGAAACGGTTTTCAACCAGATCGAGCCGGCCGATGCCGTTGTCGCCGCCCAGCGTGTTCAGGCGGGTCAGCAGGGCGGCGGGCGATAATGTTACGCCGTCCACCGCGACCGGGTCGCCGGCCTCGAACGCGATTTCAACGATGGTCGCCTTGTCCGGCGCGTCTTCGGGTGCCGTGGTCCAGGAATAGATGTATTCCGGCGCTTCCTGGTTCGGGTCTTCCAGCACTTTTCCCTCGGCCGAGATATGCAGCAGATTGGCATCGACCGAAAACGGCGCCTCGCCGCGCTTGTCCTTGGGTACCGGAATCTGATGCGCTTTGGCATAGTCGATCAACCGGGTCCGGCTGGTCAGATCCCATTCCCGCCACGGCGAGATGACATGGATATCCGGATTGAGCCCGTAATAGGCCAGCTCGAAACGCACTTGATCGTTGCCCTTGCCGGTCGCGCCGTGGGCCACGGCGTCGGCCCCGGTCTCGCGCGCGATTTCGATCTGGCGCTTGGCGATCAACGGCCGCGCGATCGAGGTGCCGAGCAGATAAGTGCCTTCATACAGGGCGTTGGCGCGGAACATCGGAAACACATAATCGCGCACGAAGGTTTCGCGCAGATCCTCGATATAGATTTCCGTCACACCCATCATTTTCGCCTTGGCGCGGGCCGGTTCGATCTCTTCGCCCTGACCCAGATCGGCGGTAAAGGTGACCACTTCGCAGTGATAGGTATCCTGCAACCAGCGCAGAATGACCGAGGTGTCGAGACCGCCGGAATAAGCGAGTACGACCTTCTTCACATCGGGTGTTTTCTTGGGCATTGTGGACCTCTATTTTTGCGGCGGCGCAGTATAGGCATTGCTTGACCGCCCGCAAGCAACCAAGGAGCCCCTATATTGACCGATTTTTCCCTGAACGAATCCGACTTTGCGGCGCTGCGCGCGC
>PTKA01000131.1 GCA_002937525.1 Alphaproteobacteria bacterium MarineAlpha10_Bin3 | reverse complement strand
CCGAAGCTTGCGATCGCTGTATTGCCGCTCGGACCGCGTGCGTGGTCGTGGCGCTGCCATGGCGTATCTGTCCCATACTGCTTCCTTCCATTCCAGGGAGAATAATGCACCATCAAATGCCGGGACTAAACAAATAGTCTCGTCAACCGAATTTCCGAATCCGTGTCGCCGATTGCGCCGCCGCGCGCACTGATTCGGATCGACTCCGAAAATATCTTGGATTGACGCCGTGGCCAT
Organism: Alphaproteobacteria bacterium MarineAlpha10_Bin3; assembly: GCA_002937525.1. Lineage (GTDB taxonomy): Bacteria > Pseudomonadota > Alphaproteobacteria > UBA8366 > MarineAlpha4-Bin1. The sequence continues at coordinate 5,146 of PTKA01000131.1, read as the reverse complement.
TGAAAGCATGGACGATCTTTTCGAGCGCTATGGTCCGTCTTATCGATGGCTGGCGACCGGAACCTGCATCCTTGGCGCAACGACGGTCGTGCTTGCCCAGACCACCGTCAATGTCGCCTTTCCCGACATCATGGGCGCTTTCAGCATCGGCCGCGATCAGGCGCAATGGTTATCCTTGGGTTTCTTTGCATCGATGACCGCGGGAATGCTCCTACAGGCGTGGCTGGTGGCGATATTCGGTGAACGGCGGACCTATGCGGCCGCTCTCATCGCCTTTACCATCGGCGCCGCGATGAGCGGCCTGGCGACCAATGTCGAATTCCTGACCGTCGGCCGCCTGATACAGGGGATATCGGCCGGAATTATTCAACCTTTGGCGATGGCGGTGACCTTCAAGGTATTCCCCGCCGAACGGCGCGGCACCGCGATGGGTCTGTTCGCGATGGGCATCGTCTTCGCGCCGGCAATGGGGCCGACGCTTGGCGGGATCGCCATCGAATGGTTCAACTGGCGCTATGTATTTCTGCTCACGGTGCCAAGCTCCCTGCTGGCGGTCCTCCTGGGAATGGTGTTTCTGCCGAGCCGCCGGATACCGTCGCGCCTGCCCTTGTTCGATCTGATCGGATTCATGTTGATGTGCGCGGCGTTGTTCAGCCTGCTCCTGGCGTTGAGCAATGGCACACGCGATGGGTGGGACTCGGACAATATCTTGTTGTTGTTCGGCTTTGGCACGGTCGCGGCCGTATCCTTCATATTGTGGGAGCTGCGCACGCCAAACCCGTTATTGAATATGCACCTGTTCAGCTATCCGCAGTTTTCCGCCGCCGCCCTGATCGCTTTTTTCACCGGCGGCGTGTTCCTGACCTCGACCTTTCTCATTCCCGTATTCGTGCAGCAAGTTCAAAGTTACACCCCGTTGCGCGCCGGGCTGCTGCTGATGCCAGGCGGGTTGTCGCTGCTGCTGCTGTTTCCGCTTGCCGGGCGCATCTCGGACTCCGTTCCGGCGGGGTTTCTGTTGAGTTTTGGCCTGTGTTCCTTCGGCATCGGCTTTATCCTGCTATCGGGCGTCAGCGTCGATACGCCGTTCTGGACCTTCGTCGCCTTCACGCTGTTTGTGCGCACCGGGCTCGGCTTCACCAGCCCGGTGACAAATGCGGTGGCGCTGAAATCGCTGCCCTTCGAGTTGGTCAGCCAGGGTTCGGGCACGATTAGCTTCATCCGGCAACTGGGCGCCGCCTTCATCCTGAACGCCGTTGTCGCCTATCTCGAATACCGTGTCCGCTTTCATGGCGACGCGCTGACCGCGACCCAGACCGCAGCCAGCCGGACCAGCCAGTCGTTTCTTGACGGAGTTCGCCGAATCCTGTCCGAATCCGGCGTACCCGACTCGGTGCAATATTCCGGCGCATTGCATTATCTGGGGCAAATCATCCAGGCGCAGGCACAAACATTCGGCTTTCAGGACGCGTTCATCATCCTTGCAGCGCTCAGTCTTCTGAGCCTGATTGCGGTATATGTTCTGGTCAGGACGCGGTCATAGGGGAATTTTATGAGCCGGACGACAGGCAAACGCATCGCCATTCTGGCGCTGCATCTGGAAAGCAACCGCTTTGCGCCGCCGGTCGGCCGGGCTGAATTCGAAGAGAAGGTCTTGCTTTATGGCGACGCGATCCTGGCCGATTCGGCCTGCGGCCATCCGCGTCAGGGCGGCACGATTACCGGCTTCATCGACGCCATGAACGACACCGGCCCCTGGACTCCGGTGCCAATTATCGTCGCCGATGGTGGTGCTGCAGGCCCGATCACGCAGGACTTCTACGGCGAACTCGAAGACGACATGCGCCGCAGGTTGCAGGCGGCGATGCCGCTGGACGGTGTGTATTTCGGCCAGCACGGCGCTGCGGTCTCGACCGAAGACCCGGACCCGGACGGCGCGATGTTCGCCATGGCGCGCGATGTCGTCGGCCCCGCCATTCCGGTCATATCGACCCTCGACCTGCACGCCAACGTGTCGGAAACAATGATCCAGGCAACGGATTTGCTGATCGCCTACCGCACCAACCCCCATGTCGACCAATATGAACGCGGCGTGGAAGCCGCCGGCGCGATGCGCGAGATGCTGGACGGGCTGCGGCCGGTCACCGCATTCCTGCGGCTGCCTCTGGTGGCGCCCCAGGTCTGTCAACTTACCGCCAGCGGCCCCTATGGCGCGGTCATCGAGCATGGCCAGACGTTGATCGACGATGAGGTGATGAACATCTCGATTCTGGGCGGATTCACCTATGGCGACACGCCGCATAATGGCATGGCGTTTCTGGTCGCGGCGCGGCGCGATATTGCGCGCGCCCGGTCGGTCTGCCGCGATCTTGCGGAACAGATCTGGGCCCAGCACGAACGCTTTACGCCGAACCTGACACCGCTGAATTCGTGTATCGCCGGCGCACTCGACCGCGCAAACAACCCCGCTTTGCCCGCCGCGATCATCGCCGATGTCGCCGACAATCCTGGCGGCGGCGGACGCGGCAACACGGTCTGGTTGCTCGAAAAACTGCACCGGGCGGGCGCCAAAGGGGTCGTACTGGGCGTCTTCAACGACGCCGCTCTGGCCGCCGAAGCGCACGCCAAGGGCATCGGTGCGTCCTTCGAGGCGCATTTCAACCGCGCCGAAGACGACCCGCATTCGGCGGCGTTTCGCGCCAACGCCACCATCCGCCATCTTAGCGACGGCAAGATGGTCGGCCGCGACCCGGGGTCGCGCGCCGGCATGGCGATCGACCTCGGACCGACCGCCGTGCTTCAGGTCGGCACGGTCACCGTGGTGGTGATTTCAATCCGCCAGCAATGCATCGACCCCGGATATTTCGAGAATTTTGGCGTCAGTGTCGCCGACGCCCGAACCGTGGTGGTTAAATCGCGGGGCCATTTTCGGGCCGGGTTCCGGCCTTACTTTTCACCCGGACAGGTGATCGAATGCGACGCGCCGGGGCTGACATCGCCAAATCTGGCGAATTTCGAATGGACCGGCTTTGCGCGCCCGATCTACCCACTCGACCCGGAAACCACCTGGTCGCCGCCGGATTGGTAAATCGTTAGGATGCGCGCGTGTAAATAGTTCAGAGGTACAAATGGCATTCTCCCTCGATCCCAAAAATACCCTGCCCGAGGATGCCGACACGGCCTGTCTGGTCGGGCGTATCTGGCGGCCGGATATCGACGGCCCGTCGGTCGTCGTGCTGCGCGAAGGCCGGCTGATCGACATATCGGCGACGGCGGCGACAATAAGCGAGTTGACCAACGCCGCCGATCCGACGGCGCTGGCGCGAAGTGCGGCGGGGGACGATCTGGGTCCGGTCGAGGCCATCATTGCCAACAGCGCGGCTGGCGCGCGCGACGAAAGCCGGCCCTGGTTGCTGGCTCCGGTCGATCTAGCCGCGATCAAGGCGGCCGGCGTGACCTTCGTCGATAGCATGTTGGAACGGGTCATCGAGGAACGCGCCGAGGGCGACCCGGCGGCGGCGACGGAAATACGGCGCGTGATCAAATCCGCCATCGGCGACGATCTGGCCGCGATCGTACCGGGCTCCAGCGCCGCGGCGCAGCTGAAGCAGGCGTTGCTTGACCGCGATATGTGGTCGCAATATCTCGAAGTCGGGATCGGTCCCGATGCCGAGATATTCACCAAGGCGCAACCGATGTCGGCGGTCGGCGCCGGAGCCCAAATCGGCTTGCACCCAAATTCAAGCTGGAACAATCCGGAACCGGAAATCGTCCTTATCCTTGCCGCCAGCGGTGCCATCGTCGGCGCCAGTCTGGGCAACGATGTCAATCTGCGCGATTTCGAAGGCCGCAGCGCCTTGCTGCTCGGCAAGGCCAAGGATAACAATGCGTCCTGCGCGATCGGCCCGTTCATCCGGCTTCTCGACGGCGTTTTTGGTCTCGACGATATCCGCCAGGCCGAACTGACCCTGCGCATCACCGGATTGGATGGATTCGAGCTGCTCGGAAAAAGCAACATGGCCCGCATCAGCCGTGACATTGCCGACCTGGCGGCCCAGACCCTGGGCGCGACCCATCAATACCCGGACGGCGCGGCGCTGTTCACCGGCACCGCCTTCGCGCCAACCAAAGACCGGGACAAGCCGGGCGAAGGTTTCACCCACAAATCCGGCGATCTTGTCACCATCGCCAGCCCCCGGCTGGGAACGCTCGCCAACCAGGTTACAACCAGCGACAAGGCCGATCCCTGGACCTTCGGCACCACCGCGCTGATGCGAAACCTGGCCAAGCGCGGCATACTCTGAGGCGACGATTAGCTTAAGATAGATAAGGAGATACGATTGATGGGTGTGGAAAAAATTGGCTTTATCGGCCTTGGCGCGATGGGCGACGGGATGACCCGGAACTTGCTCAAGGCGGGATACGCGGTGCGTGGCTATGACATCGATGCCGACGCCACGGCCCGGCTAGCCGACGCCGGCGGAGACGCGGCTTCGAGCGCGGCAGCGGCGGCGGCGGACGCCGATATGCTGATCGTCTGCGTCTTTTCCGCCGATCAAGCGGAAACGGCTTTGTTTGGCAATGACGGCGCCGTGTCCACGCTCGCCGCCGGCGCGACCGTCGTCATGAGCACGACCATGGCGCCGGAACATGCGCGCGCGATGGCCGCGCGGCTTACCGAGTCCGGCCACCTGTTCATCGATGCGCCGGTCACCGGTGGCAAGGCCGGCGCCGATGCCGGCACGTTGACGGTTATCGCATCGGGTCCGGACGCGGCGATGGCGGCGGCGGACGCCCCCTTCAAGGCAATGGGGAACCGGGTATATTGTATTGGCGTGGAAGCCGGCGCCGGGTCGAGCGTGAAAATGATCAACCAGCTTCTGGTCGGCATACATGTGGTCGCGGCGGCGGAAGCGATCGCGCTGGCGACCCGCGCCGGGGTCGACCCGAATGTGGTTTACGAGGTGATAACCCATGGCCAAGGCAACTCGCTCGCATTCCAGTCCAGGGTCAAGTCCATGCTGGCGGGCGATTACGAGACGCGCGGCGCGCTGGATATCTTCCCCAAGGATCTTGGCATCGTCATGGATGCCGGGCGGGCGCTGAATTTCCCGCTGCCGCTGACCGCCGCCGCCCTGGAACAGTATCA
>PTKA01000130.1 GCA_002937525.1 Alphaproteobacteria bacterium MarineAlpha10_Bin3 | reverse complement strand
TTACGCAATTTACATGATCGACCGATCCCCGCATCTTGTCCGGTCCGGTTACGTTGGTCGGCCGGACACCGGTAATGGATATATCGTATTTGTCCATGTAATCCTCGGCCTGCCATTCGTTGAAAATCTTGTGCATGGCGTATTGATTGTGGCCGTGGCGAAAATCGTCCTCGGTGACCGCGCGCTCGCCATAATGGCTTTGCGCGCCGTAGACCGCCAGTGAACTGGCATAGACGATCCGTTTAACACCGCACAGCCGGGCCGCCTCGAAGCAGTTGTCCATGCCGATGACGTTCAGCTTGGTTGCGACATGGGGCGCGTGAAAGTTGCCCAGAAAATATGACAGGTTGATAACCCATGTCGGTTTGACTTCCGCCATCCGGGCCATCACATCGTCGAACTGGGTCATATCGCCCCGCACGACCGTCACTTGTTCGGCGAACTCGCTGAAATCGGCAGCGTCGGTATTGATGTCCATGCAGGTGATCGTCTCGCCTTGGCGCGCCAAGGACCGGATCAGCCGCGAACCGATGAACCCGGTACCGCCAATAACGAAAATCGACATCGCTGTTCCTTTCCTGAATGGCCCGGTAAGTTTTGCGGCGAACCGGGACCCCCGTTGAACGGCAATAGTGTCACCGCCCGGCCTATTAATAAAGGCCCAGGACCCACGCGCACAAAGCCATTTCCCCGAAGCGGAAAGGGGGCGTATGGTTTGGGGAACCTGTCGGACAACGAGGAGAAAAGCGATGGATATCAAGCGAGCGAATGCGCGCCCGACCAAATTGGCGGCCGAGGCGAATTTCACCGGACAGGTCTGGCAGGATCCCGTTATGGTCGGCAAACCGCCGTCGCGGATGCGGGCAACCAACGTATCCTTCACCCCCGGCGCGCGAACCGCATGGCACGCCCATCCGGTGGGCCAAACGCTGTATTGCGTGACCGGCGTCGGCCGGGTCCAGCTGGAAGGCGAGCGCGTCCAGGAACTGCATCCTGGCGACACGGCGGTCATTCCGCCGAATACGCGGCATTGGCACGGCGCGGCGCCGGACCGGCTTTTCATTCATCTGGCGATGTCGGAAGTGACTGACACGGGCGATGGAACGCGCTGGTTCGAAAAGGTCAGCGACGAGGATTATAACAAGGAACCCGAACCAGTCTAATTGCGGGCGCGCGGCCAAAAAAGAAAGGCGGAATTCATGCCGGTCATCTACGAAAAAATCGATCATATAGGCATCCTCACCTTGAGCCGCCCGGAGGCGCGCAATGCCTGGGGTGCCGATTTTTACGAAGGGCTGGACACCTACCTGACGCAAATGGAAGCCGATGACGATGTCCGCTGCATGATCCTGACCGGCGACGAGGCGGGCGGTGCGTTTTCCGCCGGCGCCAATCTGAAAGACCCCAACACCCATAAAAGCGAATCGACGGCGCAGTTCATCAAGGATTTGCCCCGGTTCCGGAACTTTCCGTTCACCGCCTAGCAGGAATTTTCGAAGCCCGTGATCGGTGCGATCAACGGATACGCCATTGGCATCGGCTGCATCATCACATTTTCCTGCGATCTGATCGTTGCGTCGGATCGTTCGGAATGGCGGTTGCCACAGGTCGCGCTGGGCATAATTCCGGCCTATGGCGGTTCGGCCCGGCTGGCGCGCTGGGTTGGCAAGGGGATGGCGGTGCGCATGGCGATGGGTTTCCCGCTCAGCGGCGAGGAGGCGTACCGTATCGGCCTGGCGCAATGGCTGGTCCCCCATGCGCGATTGATGGATCAAGCGATGAGTGTCGCCCGCCATATTGCCGGCATGCCGCCGCTGGCCGCGCGTCTGGTGAAGGAATCGCTGCTGCGCGGCATGGATATCGCCAATATAGAGGACGCGTCGCTGGCCGATGCGTACCGGTTCATGGCGCTGGAATTCACCGAGGATACGGCCGAGGCGCATCGGTCCTGGCGCGAAAAGCGTACGCCGGTCTTCAAGGGTAAATAAGCCGATTTATTCTATGAGGATTGTTCGTCCAACGCCGCCAGAACTTTCGGCGGTGACATTGGCAAGTCGCATAAGCGCAGGTCCACCGCATCCCTGATCGCGTTCGCGACCGCCGCCATCGGCGGCGCGATCGGCACCTCGCCCACGCCCCGCACGCCATGCGGGTGCGCATCGTTGGGCACTTCGAGCACGACGGCTTCGATCATCGGCAAGTCCGAGGCAACCGGCATCCGGTAATCCAGAAAACCGGGATTTTCCAGTTGCCCGTCATCGTCATAAATATATTCCTCGTTCAACGCCCAGCCGATCCCCTGGGCGACGCCGCCCTGAATCTGGCCTTCGACATAGCTTGGGTGAATCGCCCTGCCGACATCCTGGAACGCCGTATAGCGTACGATATCGATGCGGCCGGTTTCCGCATCGACTTCGACATCGCAGATATGGGTGGCAAAGGCGGGTGCGGCCCCTTGCGCATTGATCGAAACCTGACCGTTGATGGGGCCGCCTGTCGCCCCGGCCTTCGCGGTGAGAGCGGCGAGCGACAGCGGTTCGAATTCGCCCGCATTCGACCCGGCGGGGCGCGCTTCGCCATCTTCCCAAATGACCGCATCGATGTCGATGTTCCAGATTTTCGCCGCGCGTTCACGCAAGGTAAGGATGACTTTGTCGGTCGCTTGCGTCACCGCCATGCCGGCGGCAAAGGTCACGCGGCTGCCGCCTGTCGTGGCGTTGATGCCGATGGCGTTGGTGTCGCCAATCTGCGCCAGCACCTGTCTGTAGTCGATCCCCAGCATCTCCGCGACGATGTTGACCATCGAGGCGCGGCTGCCGCCGATATCGGGATGGCCGGTAATGACCGTGACCGTGCCGTCTTCGTTGATATGGAGTTGCGCGCTGGATTCGCCGCCGACGTTAAACCAGAAGCCGCAGGCAATGCCGCGGCCCTGATTGGGACCCAACGGGGCGCTGTAATGCGGGTGGTTTTTCGCGGCATTCAGCGTTTCCACGAACCCTATCTTGCGAAACGTCGGTCCATAGGCCGCGCGCGTGCCTTCCTTTGCCGCATTCCGCAAACGCAGTTCGAGCGGATCGATGCCCAGTTTAGCGGCAAGCTCGTCAAGCGTGCTTTCGACGCAAAAGGCCGCGATGGGCGAGCCCGGCGCGCGGTACGCGTTGCTTTTGGGCCGGTTCATCACGACGTCGATGCCAACCGCCCGGACGTTTTCGATATCGTAGGGCGCAAAGGCGCATGACGCCGCCGGCCGAACCGGGGAACCCGGAAATGCGCCGGCCTGAAACCGGAAAGTCGCGGTCGCGGCGGTAATCTGGCCGTCCCTGGTGGCGCCTATTTTCACCGTATCCCACGAACCCGAGGTCGGTCCCGTGGCCCGGAACACTTCTTCTCTTGTCATAACCATCTTGACCGGAAAGCCCGATTTGCGGGCCAGAACCATGGCCAGAGGTTCCAGATACACGATGGTCTTGCCGCCGAACCCGCCGCCGATTTCGGCCGGGATCGCGCGGATGTCGGCCACCGCCATGCCGGTCATCTTGGCCGTGGCGTTGCGCACCATGAAATGGCCCTGGCTGCTGCTCCAGATCGTCGCCTGATTATCCTTGGCGACGCTGATGACGCAGGCATGGGGTTCGATATAACCCTGATGCACGGGTTTTGTCTTATAGGTCCGCTCCACAATAATGTCGGCCGCCGCGAACCCGGCATCCAGGTCGCCGATCAGAAATTCCAGGCGGCTGGCGACGTTCGAGGCGGTCGTCGGTTTCGGGTCGATTCCGGCCGTGCGCAGGAAATCATGCAGGACCGGCGCATCCGGTTTCATGGCGTCTTCCACATCGATGACGTGCGGCAGAACCTCATAATCGACGGCGATCAACGCCAGCGCCCGTTGCGCGACCGCGGCCGATATCGCCGCGACCGCGGCAACCGCGTGTCCGGCATACAGGGCTTTGTCGCGCGCCATCACATTACGGCTGACAAACCGCATATCGGCGGGGCCCACCATCACCGGCGTATCGATTGGAAAATCAACCAGGTCGGCCCCGCTCATGACCGCCTTGACTCCCGGCAGCGCGGCGGATTTTTCCAGATCGATCGACTTGATTCTGGCATGGGGATGCGGGCTGCGCAGCACCTTCCCCCAAAGCATCCCCGGCAGCGTGAAGTCCGCGCCGAAGGTCGCATGTCCTGTCACCTTGTCCGCGCCATCGGGGCGAATCGTGCGCTGGCCAATCCATTTGTTGCGCTTGCCGCTGCCGTCCATGCGTCATCTCTTTCCCATTCGCCCGCCATTCGCGCGAGCACCATTGCCGCCCACTTATCCGACAAATTTTCGAATTCCGCAAATCGGGAAGGTTCATATCGCCTAATTTCATTCAGCAAAATGGCGCAGCGGAAGTTGGAGGCGTGTGTTTCGGGGTGTGAAATTCACACGCCGAACGGCCGCGAACAAAATGCGAGGCGCAAGCGAGGCTATCCGTTAGTGTGGATCCGTTCATAACGGATAAGGATCGGTCATGGGAAAGCTGGACGGCAAGGTTGCGATCATCACCGGCGGGTCGGGCGGTATCGGCAGCGCCGCAGCGCGTCTTTTTGCAGCCGAGGGCGGCCGGGTCATGCTGGTCGATCTTGACGCGCAAGCGCTGCAAGGCGTCGTGGCGGATATCGGCCCGGACCAGGCGGCCTGCACGACTGCCGACGTATCGGATTCGGCGCAGACCCAAGCCTATGTCGCAGCGACGCTGGAACGGTTTGGTCAGGTCGATGTTGCGCTGCTGAATGCGGGGATTGAGGGCAAGATCACGCCGATCGCCGATTATGACGAGGAATTGTTCGACAAAGTGCTAGCCGTGAATGTGCGCGGCACCTTCCTGGGACTGAAATATATCATGCCGGCGATGGACCGTGGCGGCAGCATCGTCATCACCTCTTCGACGGCGGGGATCCGCGCCGTCGGCGGCATGTCCGCCTATGTCACGTCCAAGCACGCCGTCATCGGCCTGATGCGGACGGCGGCGCTGGAAGGGGCGGCGATGGATATCCGCGTCAACACGGTCAATCCGTCGCCTATCGACACCCGCATGATGACCTCGATCGAAGAACAGCGGGGCTTGCCGGCCGGCGACCGTTCGAACCGCCCGATGGCGCAGCACACGCCGCTGAAGCGCTACGGCGAACCGGACGAAGTGGCGCGGCTGATGCTGTTCCTGAGTTGCGCGGATAGCTCGTTTTGTACCGGCGGCGTCTATATGGTCGATGGCGGCGTTTCCGCCGGGCGCGTGTGATTTTCAACAAATTTGTGAGAGGCTTGAATGCAATCGATTGCGGGGAAAATCGCCTGGGTAACCGGGGCGGGCACGGGGATCGGCCGGGCCGGCGCGGTGGCGCTGGCGC
>PTKA01000013.1 GCA_002937525.1 Alphaproteobacteria bacterium MarineAlpha10_Bin3 | reverse complement strand
TGCTGGCGGTAGCGCCGCCGCCAGCGCATCCTGTTCGACCCGTTCGGCTTCCAGCTCCAGTTTGGCAACCGTGCCGCGCAGCGCTTCGCAATCCGCCACTGGCATGGTCTGAAAGCCGCCCTTCAAGGCCCGGCGCACCTTGCGCAACGGCTGGACAATGCCAGCCGTCCAATCCGCGCTCAGTTCGACAAACCCGGCCATGGCCAGCGCATCGAACGCAACACCGCAGTGCCCGGCCCAGCAACAATACAGCAACAGATTCACATCCAGGCCATGCCGGTCCTGCAACCGCAGGCAGGCGGGCGCAACGCCCTCGATGGCGTACAGCGCCAGCGAAAAGCTCCAGAACGAATTATCGGTCGCCAAGACAAATATCCAGGCTTCGCGCGGTGCGCACGATCGGCCCGTCGATATCGACGGTGGCCGGGACCGCCACCGCTTCGTCGATGGCAATATCGACGATATTCCGGTCGCGCCACGCCACCATGCGGCCAAATCGGCCCTGTTCGATCAGATCGACCGCATGAGCGCCGAACACCGAAGCCATCAGCCGGTCGCGCGCACCGGGCGCCGCACCGCGCTGAACATGGCCAAGAACCGTCGCGCGGATTTCCGCATGGGTGGTTTCCGCCAGCCGGTCGGCAAGGAAATGAGCGATGCCGCCATAGCGGCTTTGTCCGCCGGCGTATTTCTGCACAATCTTGTCGCCGGCTTCATTGCGCACGGATTCAGCGACGACAACCAGCGCGAAATCCCGTCCGGCATCGTAAATCGCCCGTATCCTGGCGACGACATGTTCGATGCGATAGGGAATTTCGGGAATCAGAATGACGTCCGCCGCGCCGGCAATGCCGGCGACCAGCGCAATATGCCCGGCATCCCGGCCCATGACTTCAAGGATCATCACCCGGCGGTGGCTGGCGGCGGTCGGTTGCAAGCGGTCGAGCGCTTCGGTCGCGATCTGGACCGCGGTATCGTACCCGACCGCAACTTCGGTGGCGCCGATGTCGTTGTCGATGGTTTTGGGAATACCGATGAGATTGATATCGCCCTGGCGCGCCAGCCGGTTCAGGATCGCCAGGCTGCCATCGCCGCCAATGGCGATCAAGGCGTCCAGTTTCAGGGCGCGGTAGCCGGCAATCGCCTCTTGGGAGCGGTCCAGCGTCCCGCCGTCGCGTTGCGGAAAGGCGAACGGGTCGCCGGTATTGGTGGTTCCCAGGATCGTGCCGCCGCGGCGCATCAAGGCGCCGTCGAAATCGACCGGATCGAGGCGGTGCGCGCGTGGCGGCGTCTGCATCAAGCCGAGCGTTCCGTGTTCGATGCCAATGGTCGCCCAGCCATGGCCGGCCGCACGCAGCACGACGGCGCGCAGCACCGCGTTCAGCCCGGCGCAGTCGCCGCCGCTGGTCAATATTCCGATGCGTTTTATGTCGTTCATTCAGATGTTCCTCCGCCGTCCCAAAATGCCAAGCGATTGCCGGTGCCGCAAGCCATCGAAAGCTGATAAAATTACCGTCCGCGATCTTTCGACTGCCGTGATTGCCATGAATGACTTCGACGATCTCGACGAATTGCGCCGCAGACTGGAAATGCTGCGCGTGGAGCATCGCGATCTTGACGACGTGATCGCCCGGCTGATCGAAAAGGCGCCCTTCGATCAGTTGCAACTCCGGCGGCTCAAAAAGCGCAAGCTCGGATTGAAGGATACGATCATCCGCATCGAAGGTCAGTTGCGGCCCGATATCATTGCCTAGGCCCGCGCATCGCCCGGTCGGCGGCGTTCATCGCCGCGCTGGCGTCTTCGCCGGGCGCCAGCGAATGGACCCCCCATTGCATCGCCAATGCGATCGCCTGACCCTCCCAGATCAACGGATCGGCGGCCAGCGCCACGGCCAGGCTTTGCGCGTGGCGGCGTGCCTCTTCGGGCGGCTCGCCAACCAGGACGATGCCCAGTTCGGCCCCGCCCAGGCGCCCGGCAACCGCCCCTTGCGCCAGCCGGTCGCGCACGATCCGGGCGGCATGTTCGATCGCCGCATCGCCCGCCGCCAGGCTGTGGCGTATATTGATCTGCTTCAGGTTTTCAATTTCCAGAAAAATCAGACTGCTGCCAACCCCGCTTTGTTCGGCCAGGACCAGGACGCGCGACAATTCGCGCACGAAGCCGCGCCGGTTCAGCAGCGCCGTGATCGAATCCTCGTCGGCCAGCCTGGCGAGATAGTCGAGCCGCTTGTTGCTCTGGTCCAGCGCCTCGCGCAATCCCGCGACTTCGCCGACCAGCCTGGTCATCGCCTCCTGTACGCTGACAGTGAACTCCTCCGCCACGACGCCATGCACGGCGGCGCTATCGTGGTCCGGTGTCGGTTTTTCGTGGCCGGGCGCATCGCCTTTCGACCCGCCGGCCTGTTCGGTCGGCGCGATCAAGGCCTCGCGGCCGATTCTGCGGGTCGGCTGAACCGGGGGCGGTTCATTCACCTTCATGGCGCGCCTCGTCGCTCCAGATTACCAATCCAGTATAGTCGATTCGGACGCCCACGGCGATAACCGCGCTTGCGCCGGACAAAGCGATTCCTATACTGCCTGCTTTGCGCCCGCGTGGGCTTCTTCAAGACGGCAGGATGCGATGGTCACGGCCAGTGTCGGCATTATCATGGGCAGTCAGTCCGACTGGGATACCATGCGCCATGCGGGCGTGGTGCTGGATGCGCTTGGCATCGCCTATGAGACCCGGATCGTGTCCGCGCACCGGACCCCCAAACGGCTGGTCGCCTATGCCGAAAGCGCGCGCGGCCGCGGGCTGCGCGTCATCATCGCCGGGGCCGGCGGGGCCGCCCATCTGCCCGGCATGACGGCCGCCATGACCCCGCTTCCGGTATTCGGCGTGCCGGTTGAAAGCAAGGCGTTGAGCGGCCTCGACAGCCTGCTGTCGATTGCCCAGATGCCCGGCGGCGTGCCGGTCGGCACGCTCGCCATCGGCCACGCGGGCGCGACCAACGCCGCCTTGCTCGCCGCCGCCGTCTTGGCGCTGGGCGATAGCGCACTGGCGCAACGGCTCGACGACTGGCGCCAGCATCAAACCGACATAATCGCCGACACGCCCACCGATGCCTGACCTTCGCCTGCCGCCGGGCAGCGTCATCGGTATTCTGGGCGGCGGTCAACTGGGCCGCATGACCGCGCTTGCCGCCGCGCGGCTCGGCTACCAATGCCATATATTCGACCCCGAACCCGGCGGCCCAGCGGCCCAGGTGGCCAGCGCGCAGACCAACGCCGCCTATGACGACCGCGATGCGCTGGACAGGTTTGCCGCCACAATCGACGTTGCGACCTATGAATTCGAAAATATCCCGGTCGATAGTATCGATCATCTGCTGAAACAAGTCCCGGTCCGGCCCGGCCACAAAGTGCTGGCCACGGCGCAGGACCGGGTGATCGAAAAAGCCTTCCTGGATTCGATCGACGTGCCCATTGCCCCGCATGGCGAAGTTCAAGACGTCGCCGGCCTGGCCCGCGCCGCGGCGAAAATCGGCCTTCCCGCGGTGCTGAAAACCGCCCGGCTCGGCTATGACGGCAAGGGTCAGGTGCGCATCACGCAGCACAGCGATCTTGACGGCGCCTACAAGAAGATGGGCGCAACACGCGGCATTCTGGAATCCTGGATCGATTTCGAGCTGGAAATTTCGGTCATTGTCGCCCGCGCCATGAACGGCGAGCTGGCCAGTTACGATGTTGCCGAAAACCGCCATGGCGATCATATCCTGGCGCAAAGCCGGGTTCCGGCCCGGATATCGGCGGACCTTGGCGCGGCGGCGCAAAAGATCGCCGAACGGATCGCAGAGGCGCTCGATCTGGTCGGGCTGGTCGCGGTCGAGATGTTCGTCCTTCGCGACGGCGGATTGATCGTCAACGAAATCGCCCCGCGCCCGCATAATTCCGGCCACTGGACCATGGACGCCAGCACGACCTGCCAGTTCGAACAATTCGTGCGCGCAGTCTGCGGCCTGCCTTTGGGGCCAACCGCGCGGCACGCCGATGTGATTATGACCAATCTGATCGGCGCGGAGGTCGAATCCTGGCCCGATATCCTGACCGAGCCCCGCGCCCATCTGCATCTTTACGGCAAACATACAGCACGCCCCGGCCGTAAGATGGGCCACGTCAACCGGCTCTTTGCGATCGGCGAACTGGCCCGAATATAGCGTTTCAAGCCCCCTTTAACGCCGGTCATTTGACATCAAGCCTTTGATTTATTGTAAAACACGCTGGGATTCCGGGTGGAATGTCTACATTTTTACGCCCCGGACATCCCCGCCCGCCGGCCTGGGACATCCCCGCCTGGGGCATCATGCTGGCAAGGCGCGCCTGCAATTCCACCGCGCGCCCGGCAGCCCCCCAATGATGGTCTTCCGACGCCCGCCGGTAAATCGCTTCCAGCTTGGCCATCAGTTGGTCGGCGTCGGCGCAATGCCGCCGGGCGATATCGCGGCGCAACTCAATGATCCGGGTCGAGACCCGGCTGTTGGCCAGCAGCCTGCTGCCCTGTTTAACCGCGGTGCGCCGCGCATAACCGGCATGCGCTGCTGCATGGGTCGCATTGGGATCGAGAACGAAATACTGGCAGAACCGTTCCTGCCGGGGCCGGAGTGCGGACATCGGGACTCTCCATTAAGAACAAAATAGGAAATTATTCCATAATTTGCAATATTACAAGATTTTTTTCTTATTTTGTCACCTTGATCCCACCGGCGGGTTCCGTAACAATTCGCAACCCAACCGAAAAACGATAAGGAAATATCGCGATGTACCGCTACCCAGACGCCATTGTCGAAACCGGCTGGCTGGCCGCCAATCTGGACGCCCCCAACCTGCGCATCTTCGACTGCACCACGCATCTGCTGGACGCCACCGAACCCGGCCAGCCCTACCGGGTCGAAAGCGGCCGCACCGACTACGATCTTAGCCATATTCCGGGCGCCGGGTTCCTCGATTTGCAGGGTGAATTGTCGGATGCCGGATCGGCGTTACGGTTCATGGCGCCGGCGGCCGAACAATTTGCCGAAGCAATGTCGGCGCATGGCGTCGGCGACGACAGCCGCGTGGTCCTGTACAGCACCGCCAACGCCCAATGGGCGACGCGGATCTGGTGGATGCTGCGCGCCTTCGGCTTCGATAACGCCGCGGTCCTGAATGGCGGCTGGCAAAAATGGCGGGCCGAAGGGCGCCCGCTATCCACCCATCCGGCCACCCCGGCCGCGGCGACCTTCACCGCCCGACCCCGGCCCGGCCTTTTCGTTGGCCCCGATACGGTCAAGCAAGCCATCGGCGACGGCGCGATTTGCACCCTCAACGCTTTGTCGCCCGAACTGCATCGCGGCGACAGCGACCGCTACGGCCGGCCCGGCCGCATCCCCGGCAGCGTCAATGTGCCGGCGGCCTCGCTGCTCGATCCGGCCGACAACACGTTTTGCGATCCGCAAACCGTCGCGGCAATTTTCACCGATGCGGGGGCAACGCCGGACAAGAAAGTAATTGCTTATTGCGGCGGCGGCATCGCCGCCACCCTCGACGCTTTCGTGCTGCACCAGCTCGGTTACACCGATATCGCCGTCTATGACCAATCGATGAGCCAATGGGCCAGGGACCAATCGCTGCCGATTGAAACCGGCTAGCGCGGCACCGTGACCAGCCGCTTGGCCGCTTTGGCGGGCAAGCGGCGCCGGTACCACTCGGTCAGCCGGTCGGCGCCAAGCGCCGGGCTGAAATAGAACCCCTGCACTTCGTCGCAACCCTCGCGGCGGCAGAATTCGAGCTGCGTTCGGGTTTCGATGCCTTCGGCGGTGATGCCGAGATTGAGGTTCTTGCCAATGCGATCACGGTCCGGGCAATCGCGGCGGCATTGGGATCGTCGGTTACCCGCGAGATGAAACAGCGGTCGATCTTCAGCCAGTCGACGGGAAAATTCATCAGATAGGACAAGGACGAATAGCCCACCCCGAAATCGTCGATCGCCAGTGAAATTCCGATGGCCTGAAGCGCGCGCATCATTTTAATCCGGCTATCGGAGTTCTCCATGACGACGTTCTCGGTTATTTCGAACTCGATCAATAAGGGGTCGATGCCGGTTTCGGCCAAAACCCGTCGAACCGACTCCACAAATCCGGCCTGTCTTAGTTCGACCGGCGAAAGATTGATCGAAACCGGGATCGGCGGCAAACCGGCCGCCCGCCATTGGTTTAGCTGTTCGCAGGTGGTCCGCAACACCCATGCGCCCAGCGCAACAATGGTTCCGCTGGTTTCGGCGGCGGGAATAAACGCTTCGGGTGAAATCGTTCCGCGTTGCGGATGCGTCCAGCGCGACAATGCCTCGACGCCGACCATGGCGCCGTTCGAGGCGCTGACCTTGGGCTGATAATACAATTCGAGTTGGCCGCCAAGGACCGCGTCGCGCAGTTCCACCGCCATGGTCCGGCGCGCCTGCGCCCGCAGATTCATCGCATCGTCGAAAAACCGGTAGCTCCCACGGGATTTGTTCTTGGCCTCGTACAGGGCCATATCGGCGTTCTTCAGCAAGCCGCCGGGTTGATCGCTGTCGGCCGGAAACAGCGATATTCCAACACTGGCGCCGGAATGGAAATTTTGACCCGACAGGGAGAACGGCGTCTCGAAAATTTTGCCGATATTGCGCGCAATACTGGCCGCGCTTTCCGCGCCCTCGATATTAGATCCGATAATGGCGAATTCATCGCCGCCAAGGCGGGCCACGAAGTCGGATTCGCGAATACATGCCGACAGCCGCGATGCAAATTCCTGCAGTAGACGGTCGCCTTCGGGATGCCCGAGCGAATCATTGACCTTTTTCAAATTATCCAGATCGAGCAGGAACAGCGCGCCCTGGACGCCCGAGCGCTTGGCCCGGGCAATGGCGCCCTTCAGATGGCTGTTGAAATGCGCCCGGTTGGCGAGACCGGTCAGTGAATCGAACTGGGCCAGTTGCAGCAGCTGCTCCTCGTTGCGTTTGCGTTCGATGGCGTATCGAATGGCGCGGTCGAGCAACGGCGCGGTAATTTGCGATTTCACCAAATAGTCGGACGCGCCGGCCAGCAGCACTTCCTGGTCGATCTCCCGGCTATCCTCGCCGGTCAGCAGGATAAAGGGCAGCGTTACCCCCATGGCGCGCGCCTGCCGGACCAGTTCCAGACCGTTCGAGGCGCCGAGCCGGTAATCGACCAGCACGATGTCGTAACCCTGCCTTTGGGTGGCCTCCAGCCCGACCTGCCATTGGGGTTCCCAATCGAGCCGGTAGCGAACGCTGACCGCCTCGCCCAGCATGTCGCGCGCGAGCAGGAAATCGTCCTCGTCGTCTTCGATGATGAGTGCGCGCAGCGCGGTCAAAAGTCAGCTTCCTTCGCCTGGCAAGCTGACGAATTCCAGTCAGTAACTGGTCAGGATCGCCATCATGCTGGCCAGCGCCACGAAGGTCACCGGCTTGGTGATGAACGAATTCACCCCCAGATCGTAGGTCCGGTATATGTCCTCTTCGGCCTTGGAGGTGGTCAGCACGACAACCGGAAGCTGGCGCAATGCGGGATCGGTCTTGATGATTTTCAGCGCCTCGCGGCCATCCATCCGGGGCATGTTGAGGTCGAGCAGCAATATGCTGGGCAGCGGCTGACCGGCGCGATCGGCGTAGTCTCCTTTGGCGCGAAGAAAATCGATCAGCTCACGGCCATCGGCGACAAAATTAAGCTGGTTGCATAGCCGTATATCTTCCAGCGCCTCGCGGACCAGCAGCCGGTCGTCGGGATCGTCCTCGGCAACCAGGATGGTGATGGAATTTTTCTTCTTGGTCATTTATCACGCCTCCTCAAGGACTTGGGACACCGGCAACGATGCAACGAATCTGGCCCCTTCGTTCGCTTTGCCAGTGGCTTCGATCGAACCGCCATGGCGTTCGACAATCTTGCGGCAAATCGCCAACCCGATGCCGGTCCCGTCATACTCACCGCGGCCATGCAGGCGCTGAAAAATCACGAAGATTTTTTCGGCGTATGCGTTGTCGAATCCGATGCCATTGTCGGACACCGTAATCTGGCAAAATCGCGACTGTTCGCCGCCGGCAAGGCCGCACGGGGCCGGTGCTACATGGGCGCTGACATGCACGATGGGATCGACGCCGGCGCGCCGGTATTTTATCGCATTGCCGATTAAATTTTGAAAAAGCTGCCGCATCTGGTGCGGGTCGGCGTCGATAACCGGCAAATCCTCGATATTCAGCGCAACATTATTTTCACGAATGACGATCTCCAGATCGTCGGTGACGCCCCGGGCGATTTCGTTCAAATCGACCGGTTGATAGGGTTTTCCCTTGGTCGAGATGCGCGAAAAGGATAGCAGGCTGTCGATCAAACTTTGCATGCGGGCGGTCGATTTCAGCATTCGATCGATATAGTCGCTGCCTTGGCCGTCCAGTTCTTGGGCGTATTTGCGCCGCAACCGGTCACCGAACGCCTGCACCTTGCGCAGCGGCTCCTGCAAATCATGCGACGCCACCGATGCGAACTGTTCCAGCTCGAAATTGGATCTGCGCAGGCTTTCGGCGTATTTTTTTAGTTCCGCTTCATCGCGTTTACGCGGCGATATATCGCGTATCACGCCGGTGAACATACACGCGGCGCCAATTTTCATCTCGCTCAACGACAGTTCGATGTCGAATTTCGACCTGTCCTTTCGTTCGCCGACGAGTTCTTTGCGAATTTTCAGATTGGTTTTCGAATCCCCATCGAGATGCGCTCCAAACGCCCCCGGCATCAACTTGTCCACGTTCGCACCGCAGATCTCGGCGGCTTCATAGCCAAACAGACTTTCCGCCGCCGGATTGAAGGATTTCACGATTCCCGCCGTATCAATCGTCACCACGCCGTCGGCCATGGTCTCCAGGGTGGTTCGCGCTTTTTCCTCGCTGTCCCGCAGATCGGCTTGCACCCGCAGCAGGATGACCTGCTCGCGCTGCCGTTCCAGCACTTCTTGACGTAATTTGACATTGAGCGAATTCGAGTTCTTCAACACCTGGTACATGCTGGCGAGGAACCCGGTCAGCGCGCAAAGGTAGGATATTTTTTTCAGCGTGTGGGCGGCGTCGAATTCAAAGTCGAACAATTTTCCCGAAACCGACATGAATACCGCTTGTCCAATCAGGCTGACGATCAATGTTATGACCAGCCAATGATCGACCGAATCCCTACGCCATCCGCCTTTGTAAAGATAGCCGATCAGCGCCAGCAAAAAGAAAAAGGCCGGACCGAATTCCTCGGGCCGGTGGAAAAACAATTCCGAATAATAGGCGCGCGGCAACGGTACGATGACGAAAAACAGAAAACTGACGGCCGCGAATACCGCCGTCGACAGATAAACAAATGCGGGCGTCACGAAGACGTGGCCACGATGCCGGCGTTCGTAAATCCAGGCAAGGCAACTCAGCACCAGGAATATCGCCAGGAACTGGCGCGACGCGATCCAGCTCCACGGGATCAGCGACGGTAAATTCGAGGGCATCATCGGTTTGAAGAACGCCGACGTGACCAGGGTGTGATAACCGTCGAGAAAAGCCGTCCCCAAAAAACCGGCGCCGACATACAGAATTTTGGACTCGCGGCGCGCGTAATAACGCAGCAAGGCGATGGCGCCGACAACGGCGGCCAGCAACGTCGCCACCGATTCCATCGTGGTGTGCAGCGCAACGCTGCCCTGCCAGGTCACGCCCCGGACCGCCATAAAGGCGACTATCAGCCCGGAACCAAGGATCAAATAAGCGGCAATGCGGCGCTTCGGCGACGTCGATGCGGGTTTCATTTCTGACGTGCCATTGTTCACCGCACCCACTCCCTACGATCTGCCTCTAAACTAGATATAAGGTAATAGTGCTTAAGATGTAAATTATTCTTTAATTTTTCACGAACCTCCCTTTTAATCGGAATTCTGCACCCCGGCGCCGGCGGCAAACCGGCCGGTCCGGTAGTCGCGCACGCTTATCGGCGGGTATTTTACCGCCTGTCCGGGCGCCGGCATGCAGACGACCCGCGCGTCGTAATTGGGCACCACAAAGAAGCCGATCGACAGGCGCCGGCTGCGCTGGCGCGCTTCGCGATCCGGCACCGCGACCCGGTGCGGGGTCGAGCGCCAGCGGTCATTGGTCCAGCGCATCATCAGATCGCCGATATTGACGATGAAGGTATCGGGGATTGCCGGTGCTGCGATCCACTTTCCGCCGCGCGTGCATACTTCCAGCCCGCCGGCCGCCGCCTCGTTGCGCAGGATCGTGGTCAAACCAAGATCGGTATGTTCGCCGCAGCGCAACTGGCCGGGCGCCAGCGCAGCCGTCGGCGCCGGGTAATGCAGCAGCCGCAACTGGCAGGCGTGGCGCGACAACCTTTCGACGAAAAAATCCGCCGGCAGGTCGAGCGCGGTGGCGTAGATGCGGGCCAGCAGCCGCGCCAGTCCAAGCATGTCCGCGTAATAGGATGTCATGACCGCGCGCAGTCCTTCGGGCCGGAGGGGCCACAGATTCGGCGCGAAATCCGGATAGGCCAGATCGCAGGTGTAATAGGGCTCGTCGGGAAATTCGTCCGGCCCGATGGCGAAGACTTCCTTGTAGTCGGCCGGCGTGTCCTGGCCGTGCATCCGGGCCAAGGTTTCCTCGCCGTACGGGATATAGCCGCGGTTCTGGTCGTTGCGCGGCCGCCGCACACACAATTTA
>PTKA01000129.1 GCA_002937525.1 Alphaproteobacteria bacterium MarineAlpha10_Bin3 | reverse complement strand
AGATGCGGGCGGCACCCGGATGATCGGCGTATTGCGCCATCCAGCCCTTCAATTCGGTATATTTCGAGCGATAGGCGGTCGGGTGCATGTAGCGCTGAAACAGCACATGGCCGATCAGCAGCGTGTCGCGCAGCATGGCGATCCGCTGGTCGGCGGCGCGCCACTTGCCGGCTTTCTGCAAGGTGAAGATTTCCCGGTACAAAGCTGCGTCCGCTTCGTTAAGCACGCGCGGCAGTGCGGCTTCGGGATTCTGGTCTTCGCCGCGTGGCAGCGAGGTGGTTTCCAGCGCCGCTGGATTCTGCGCCAGTCCCGGCTGTGCCGCGAAAATCAGCGCCAAAAAACAGCCCGCGGCAACCGCCCATGCACCGAAAAATTTGCTTGCCATGTTACCCATTCGCCACGATGGAGAGCCGCCTGCGCCGAGCTTGTACTCTAGCGGTATTTACTATCCCCGCAAGCAAAGCCGCCGCCCAAAGGCGTTGTTTTGCGCTATGCCGCCGAATAGGCGAGCACCGGCTCGCCTTCGATCATGGTGGAACGCCTGCCATCGACGCCGACGGGTACATCGCCGACCAGAGTGACGCGGTAGAGCTGGCGGTCGGCGTCGCTCTGGAAGATGTCCGAGGGCGCCAGATGGCAGGTCGAGCGGTTATCCCAGAACGCGATATCGCCCGGCTGCCAGCGGAACCGCACGGTGTAATCCGGCCGCACCGCGTGTTCCCACAGCAGTTCGAGCAGTTGCTGGCTTTCGCGCGGATGCAGGCCGACGACCGATTTGAGGAAAGAGGGGCTGATATAGAGCGCGCGTTCGCCGGTTTCGGGATGGACGCGCACCAGCGGGTGTTCGCTGACTTGTCCCCGGCTGGTCAGCAGCTTGTCGTATTCGCCGGTGGTCTGCACGCCTTGCGGGGCGGCGAAGCGGTGGATGCGGCGCAGCCCGTCGTTAAAACCGCGCAAGGTTTCCGACAAGCCGTTATAGGCGGCGACAAGGTTGGTCCATTGCGTGTCGCCGCCATAGGGCGGGACCGTCACGCCGCGCAGGATCGAGGCGGCCGGCGGGTTGACCGCCGCCGTGATATCGGCGTGCCAGCCGGTCCAGGGCCGCACCATCGACGGGCCCTCGTAGCGGTTCGATTTGCGGTGCTTGGAAATCGAATAGATTTCCGGGTAATCGTCGACATTGCCGAACACGGCGTGCCCGACCGTCAGATCGCCGAATTGCCGCGCAAAGGCGAGATGCTGGTCGTGATCGAGCGATTGGCCGCGAAAGAACACCACTTTCCACTTCAGGAACGCCGCGCGGATTTCCGCAATGGTCGCCGCCGAAAGCGGACCGGTCAGATCGACGTTGCCGATTTCCGCGCCGATATGGAAGGAATACGGCCGCACCGCGATGGCGGCGGGTGCGCTATCCATGATCGTTTCCGAAGCCATTGCGCTCTCCTCTTTCTCATCGCCATTTCGTAAAAGCCTACTTCGATTTCGCCGCCAAGGGAACGGCGTACGAATCACCCACGCGAATCGAGGATCCCGGCCAGGAACGGCACAAGTATTTCATTGATCGCATCCGGGTCTTCCACCAACCCCATATGTTTCAGCCCCGGCACAATGGCGAGCCGCGCATTGGCCATGCGCCGCACCATCCGCCGCGCCATTTCGGGTGAATTGCCAACGTCTTCTTCGCAGGCAAGCACCAGTGCCGGACATCGGATCGCCGAAATCGCATCGCTCAAGGGCCGGTCGCCATATACCAGGACACGGTAGATTTCCCGATAGGCGGCTGGATCGTTCGCGTGCATCCATCGCCGCACCGTTTCGACCCTATCCGGCCGGCGGGCGGCGAAATCCGGCGTGAACCAGCGCGCCAGCGCCATCTCCACGGTGGCGCCGTGGCCAGCGTCACGGGTGATTTTCAGGCGCTCGATCATGCCGGACCGCTCATCTGCGCTGCGGTCGTATCCGGCGTTGAGGATCGCCAACGCATCGACCCGGCCGGCGTGCGCCAAAGTGAAGGCCTGTGCGATCAACCCGCCCAGCGAAAACCCGACCAGCCCGCAGCGTTTGATTTCAAGCCTGTCCAGCAACCGCGCCAATTGATCGACGAAATTGTCCATGGCATAGGGTCCGGGCCGCGCGATACTCTGGCCATGCCCCAGCAGGTCGTAGGCCACGACCCGGAAGCTGGCCGTGAGGGGCGGCATCTGCCCGTCCCACATATACCGGTTCAGCCCCATGCCATGCACCAGCACGACCGGCGCGCCGTCGCCAGCGACGGTTAGCGCCGTATCGTCGAATTTAAGATCCCCCTTAGGGCTTTCCGGCACGCGACCTTCCCTCTTTCGTCCCGAGCATCTACACTAAATAGTATCGAGCGCAGACAGGAGACCGCAATGACCAGGACGCTGACCCGCCAGGAATTGGATCGCTACGATCGCGACGGGTATCTGGTCATCCACGGCGCGGTGCCGCAAAAACGCCTGGCGGGAGTGATCGCGGAAACCGAGCGGATGCTCGATGTCGCCTATACCATTGCTTCGGGAACCGCCATGCTGGATGTCGATCCGGCGCACAAGCCCGAAGCACCGCGCGTCCGGCGCATCAAGTCGCAGCACGAACATTCGGATTTTTTCCGCGCTTTTGCCGCCGAACCGTTGATCATGGATCTGCTTGACCCGTTGATGGCGTCCGGTATCCGGCTGCATAACTCGAAGATCAACATGAAGTCGGCCGGGGTCGGCGAATCGGTCGAATGGCATCAGGACTGGGCCTTCTACCCCCACACCAACGACGATGTGCTGGCGATCGGCATCTATCTTGACGACTGCACGCCAGAAAACGGCCCCATGATGGTGACGCCGGGCAGCCATAAGGGACCGGTCTACGATCACCATGAAGG
The DNA here is from genome assembly GCA_002937525.1 of Alphaproteobacteria bacterium MarineAlpha10_Bin3. GTDB lineage: Bacteria > Pseudomonadota > Alphaproteobacteria > UBA8366 > MarineAlpha4-Bin1. The sequence goes on along the minus strand of PTKA01000129.1, from coordinate 2,565 downwards.
GGGCTATTTCTGCGGCGCAATCGACCCGGATTTGATCGAAGACGAAATCAGCCGGGCGGTGCCGCTGACCGGCCCGGCCGGCACCCTGACGATCCATCACGCGCGGCTGTTGCATGGCTCCGCCTCTAATCGTTCGGCCAAACCGCGCCGGTTTCTGTTGCAGGCTTATGCGGCGGTGGACGCCTGGCCGCTGGCCGATCTGGCCGGCGGGCTGGACGGCTTCAACGACAAGATCGTGCGCGGCGCGCCGATTCTACAGCCGCGCATGGCAGCGCCGCCGGTGCGTATTCCGCTGCCCTTGCGCCCCGATGTCATCGTCGGGTCGATCTACGATAATCAGAGCATTCTCGGGAACCGGTTTTTCGACGACCGGGAACAACACGACCAAGCAGCACTAACGTGAGTGAAGGGAGTTTAAAATGACTGAAGCAATCAAGGTCTTCTGGCAGCCTCATTGAACAAGCTGTCTTAGGGTAAAGGAATACCTGTCGGTCCGTGGGATCGAATACGACTCGATAAATGTGCTGGAAGCCGGCGGCATGGCGCAGCTGCGCCAGCTTGGCGCGCGGAGCGTGCCGATCGTATCGAAGGGCGATAAATTCGTCTTCGCCCAGGTCATCAAGGATGTCGTCGATTTCCTGGGCCTGGCCGACGACACCGCGCCGGAACTGCCGCCCGACGAATTGGCGGCGCGCTATGACGGCATCCTGGAAACCGCAATCCGGCTGATTCGCCAGATGCCCGATGACCGGCTTGGCGATGAGCTGCCGAACCGGCCGCGTTCGTGGCGCGTACTGATGCATCACGTCTTCCAGATACCGACGGCATTCCTCGATATGGAGGAAGGCGGCGAAACGCTGGTCTATGAGACCTTGATCGCGCCGCCGCCAGACGATTTGAAGACCAGCGCCGATATCGCCGAATTCGGACAGGCGGTGCGAACCCGGTTCCAGAACTGGTGGCAGGGCGCGTCGGGCGAGGATTTTTGCGGCGACGTGCCGACCTATTTCGGCGCGACTTCGCGCCATGAGATGATGGAGCGCACGGTCTGGCATTCGGCCCAGCATGTCCGTCAGATCGCCTCGTTGCTGGACCGGGCCGGCGTTGCGCCGGACCGCCCGCTGACCGCCGGCGATATTGCGGGCCTGCCGCTGACCGACACGATCTGGGACGAAGGCTGAGGCGCGCCGTTTTCGCAAATACCGTTCAATGGTGTAATCTTCCATCACACCCTTGAACGGAAGGAACCCCATGTCTGAATTAGCTACGTTTGACGATATCGAAGTTACCGTCGCGGATCTTGTCGCGACCGTTGAGATCCAGCGGCCGCCGTATAATTACTTCGATTATGCGTTAATTCAGCAAATTGCCGACGCCTTCGAAGCGCTGGACGACGATCCGGCTTGCCGGGCGATCGTTCTGGCGGCGCAGGGCAAGGCGTTCTGCGCCGGGGCCAATTTCGGCGACCCGAACCGGTCCAGCGACCTTGGCGCCAATCATCTTTATGTCGAAGCCGTTCGCCTGTTTCGCACCAAAAAGCCGGTCGTCGGGGCGATTCACGGAGCCGCCGTCGGTGGCGGGCTGGGCCTGGCGCTGGTGCCCGATTTCCGGGTCGCCTGCCCGGAGACCCGCTTTGCCGCCAATTTCACCCGGCTGGGGTTCCATCCGGGGTTCGGGCTGACCTATACCTTGCCGCGCGTGATCGGCGAAAACAACGCAGCCCTGATGTTCTATACCAGCCGCCGCATCAAGGGCGAGGAAGCCCATGCGATGGGCCTGGCCGATATGCTGGTGCCGCGCGATCAGGTTCGCGCCGCGGCCCTGGATCTGGCCCGTGAAATATCCCAATCCTCGCCGCTTGGCGTCATCGAAACCCGCGCGACGATGCGCCGCGGGATGGCCGACGCGGTCCGCGCGGCGACCGATCACGAACTGAAAATACAAAACGCCTTACGCGAAACCGCCGATTTTCAGGAAGGCATCAAGGCGATGTCGGAACGGCGGGTTCCCAACTTCATCGGCGCCTGAGATGCCGCAAATCGACGCGCAAAGACTGCTCGCCGATCTGCGGGAATTGCGCGGCTTCGGTGCGTGCGAGAACGGCGTCGTCCGCCCGGCCTTGAGCGACGCCGATATCGAATCGCGCCGCTGGCTGGCGCGGCGCTACGAGGAAGCCGGGCTGGACGCGACCCTGGACGGCGTCGCCAATGTGCTGGGCCGGTCGCGTAATCCGGGGCCGGCGTTGCTGATCGGGTCGCATTCGGATACCCAGCCGCGCGGCGGCTGGCTGGATGGCGCGCTCGGCGTCATCTACGCCCTGGAAATCGTGCGCGCCTGCGCGCAAGACCCCGATACCGCCGGTCTCGCGATAGACGCTGTATCCTGGCAGGACGAGGAAGGCAATTACCTGGACTGTCTTGGCAGCCGGTCGTGGTGCGGTACGCTCGATCCGGCGGCCGAAGCGGCGGCGGTGGGCCGCGACGGCACGAAACTGGCCGATGCATTGCGCCATGCCGGGCTTGACGATGTGCCGCGCCTGACCATCGAAGACGGCCGCTATATTGG
>PTKA01000128.1 GCA_002937525.1 Alphaproteobacteria bacterium MarineAlpha10_Bin3 | reverse complement strand
CGGCGCTGTAGGAGGCTATGGCTGCCTCATAATTCCCCGATCGGTAATTAGCGGCACCGCGCCACTGGCTGGATTCGAATAGTACAGCGGCGGTGGAGTGCTCTTCATTGGCATAGGCCTCGGCGCCTTGCTGATTGGGTGTTTGCCAAAAATCACGCCAATCCAGGGCCTGTGCCGGCTTGCTCGGCAACATCATGCCAGAGCCAAGCAACAAGCTTATGGCGAATAACCAGCCCCGGCTCCGACCCTCAACATTCCACCAGTCCGAGCCGCAATTCCAGCGCGCCGCAAAGCATCTGGCCCAGCGTGATGTGCATTTCCTGGATGCGGGCGGTGGTGCGCGAGGGGACAATGAGCAACGTCTCGACAAGCCCGGCCATGTCGCCGCCGTCGCCACCGCCAAGGCCGGTCAGCCGCATGCCTTTATCGCGGGCGGCTTTCAGGCCGGCGATGATGTTGGGGCTTCGGCCCGAGGTCGAAATTGCCACCGCCACGTCGCCGGGTTGGCAGATCGCGGCAATCTGGCGGGCAAAGAGCTGGTCGAATCCAAGATCGTTGCCGATCGCAGTCAAGGCGGACGTGTCGGTGGTCAGGGCGATGGCGGCGATCGGCGCGCGGTCGCGCTTGTAGCGAACGGTCAGTTCGGTCGCCAGATGCTGGGCGTCGCTGGCGCTGCCGCCATTGCCGAAAAAGACCAGCTTGTTGCCGGCCTCGATGGCATCGCTCCAGATATCGAGCATACGCACGAATTCGGGACCAAGATCGCGCCGGGTTTGCGCCATAACATCGGCATGTTCGGCCAATTCAGCGGCGAAGAAGGCGGTTGCGTCGATCATGCCGTGATACCGTTTGGCCGGGTACCGGCGGCGAAATCGGCGCGGTCGGCCGCCACCATGTCGCGGACCAGCGCCTCGAATTTCGTGGTCGCGCGCCAACCGAGCACCCGCTCGGCCTTGGCCGGGTCGCCGATCAGGCAATCGACTTCGGTCGGGCGGAAATAGCGTTCGTCGATTTCGACGCGCACCGCGCCGGTCGCGCTGTCGATCCCGCGCTCGTCCACGCCGGCGCCGCGCCATTCGATGGCCACGCCGATTTCCCCGAACGCCGCGTCGACGAAGTCGCGCACGCTGTGCGTCTCTCCGGTCGCCAGCACATAATCGCCCGGTCCGTCCTGCTGCACGATGCGCCACATGCCCTCGACGTAATCCTTGGCGTGGCCCCAGTCGCGTTTGGCGTCGAGATTGCCAAGATATATGCGGTCCTGTGCGCCGGCTTCGATGGCGGCGACGGCGCGGGTGATCTTGCGGGTAACGAAGGTTTCGCCGCGAAGCGGTCCTTCGTGATTGAACAGGATGCCGTTGGAGGCGTGAAAACCGTAGGCTTCGCGGTAGTTGACCGTGATCCAGTAGCCATAAAGCTTGGCTGCCGCATAGGGGCTGCGCGGCTCGAACGGCGTGGTCTCGCTTTGCGGCGCCGGGGCGTTGCCGTACAGCTCGGAGGTCGAGGCCTGGTAGAACCGCACCTTTTCGCCAAGCCCCAGAATACGGACCGCTTCCAACAGGCGCAGCGGACCGAGCCCGTCCGCATTGGCGGTGTATTCCGGGGTCTCGAAACTGACCTGGACATGGCTTTGCGCCGCCAGATTATAGATTTCGTCGGGCTGGACCTGCTGCACGATGCGGATCAGGTTGGTGGCGTCGGTCATGTCGCCGTAATGCATGGTGAAACGCACGCCGGAATCATGCGGGTCCTCGTACAGATGTTCAACCCTGGCGGTATTGAACGACGACGAGCGCCGCTTGATGCCGTGCACTTCATAGCCCTTGGCCAGCAGGAGTTCCGCCAGATAGGCACCGTCCTGGCCGGTCCCCCCGGTAATCAACGCGGTTTTGTCGGTCATCGCGCGAATGTCTTATCTCGGCGTCCGGCTGTCAATGCCATCGAGGCCCAAATCCGCCCCGCCGCCGGCGAGGAAATTTCGCGGCCGGTAGGACAGGTCACGCGCGGCCGGGCCGTTGTCGCAGACCAGATCCTGACGCATCCGCCGGACCATCTCTCCGGTCACTTCGGGGCGCCGCAATACGATGCCGACGACGGCGGCAAGGATTTCCAGGCCGGGAATGGCGAGGAACCGCCGCCGGCGCTCCAGCGCATCGAAAATTCGCCCGATCATCTCCCGGTAATTAAGCACTTCGCCGCCGCCCAACTCATAGCTGCGGCCCGCCGCCGCAGGTGCTGCCAGCGCGGCCAGCGCCGCCGCCGCGAGGTCGTCGGCATGCACTGGCTGGCGCATGCCGGTAGCCGCCGACGCCAGCGGATAAACGCCGAAGCGCCGGATGAACCGGGCCGCGCGCGACACGTTGCGGTCGATTCCGAGCCCGTAGACTAGTGTCGGCCGCAGCACGGTCCAGACGATTCCCAGCACCTTGCAGCGTGCCGCGACCTCGGCTTCCGCCGCCTTCATGCGCGCCACCAGATCGCGTTCGCCGATGTTCGACGACCCCTGTTTGACGAATATCGACGTCGAGCTGAAACAGACGATGCGGCGGACCCCACGCGCATGAAGCGCGTCAAGATGGTTCGGCAACAGCCAGATTCCGGCGATATGCACGACCGAGGAAAGCGATTCCGGGAACGCGATACCGGTCTTTTCCAGGTCCCCTTCGATGAACCGCAGATGCGCATTCATCGAATATCTGGGCCGCCCCCGGCCGAGCGCGACAACCGGACGGCGCGCCTGGCAGAGCCGGTGCACCACGCATTGCCCGATCTGGCTGCTTGCGCCGGTCACCAGGATGGCCGGAAAGGCCGAAATTTCCTGCGCGCCAGCGGCCGAAACCGGGATCTCGTCCGCCACCAGCACCACTGGCCGGTCATAGGCCAGCGCCAGTTCGGGTCCGATTTTGCCTCGTGCAACGACACCGCCGGGGCCAATGATTTCAAAGACACCGGCAGCCAAATCTGGCGGCGGAACCGGCTGCCGGCAGACGATATCGATGCTTCGCCCCTGTTCGGCAGCCCGTACCATCGCCTCCCAGGCCGCAACACGGAATCCCGGCGCCAATGTATCCAGAATGCCGTCCAGGGTGATGGCCGGTGCCGGCGAGCGCATCGCCACGGCAAAAGCGAGCTGGTCGAGCGCCTGGTCGGGATAGATGGCGAGATAATCGTCGAACAGCCGTTCGACCGTGCTGTCTCGTGCGATTTCCTCGATGCGGTGGTCCCGCTCCAACCGGCTCAATCCCCAATTCGCCACGATCATCCGGACCAGATCGCGCCCCCGAAGATCCCGGAAACGGGCGCGCCATGGCGTCAGCCGCACCGCCGCCGCGTCCGGTTCGGCGGCGCCGGCGCGCAAATACACCAGCCTGACGCCGGCACGATGGCGGCTGGCGTCGGCTAAATTGCGGCGCGGACCGCCGAAGACGTAGCGGCCAAGCAGCCCGATCAAGCCAAGGCCCAGAACCGTCACCCAGGGCAGCACCTCCAGGCTGATGGCCTGCCCGTACCAATAGGTGTTTTGATAGGCGGCAAGAAGATGGGATACCGGATTGTAGCTTGTCAGCAGCTTGCTGGCGCCTTCCGGGATATCGCGGAAGGTGTACATCACCGGCGAGAGAATCCACATCAGGCTTGCGGCGGCGACAACCGGCCCGTCGCCGGTCAACATCTGCCGGCCGCGGATATACGCCAAGGCCAGAATCAAGGCGACGGTCCACACACCCTGTATGGCGACGACAAAGGGCAGCCAGGCAATCGCGGCAAAAGATTGCAGCGGCGACCCCAGCATGGCCGAAAAGACAAAGGCGCTTGCCAGGGACAGCACAAAGACACATGCCGGCGGCGTTACGACGGCAATGACCGCCGCGCATAGAGGGGTGCTGGAATGCTCCCGCATCCGCGCCATGACGCCGGGCAGATTGGCCGACGCCACCAGGGACGAAATCCCCCACCGAAAGGAAATAAACCCGATCAGGAGAATATGAAACCGTTCGGCGCCGCTCATCTGAAATACGGTGGTCAGCACGAAATAGACCGTTAGGGCGTAAATATACGGATCGAAAATCGCGGCCAGCAAAACCAGCACGCCTTGCGGCGAATGCAGACGGTAGCGGGCGCTAAAGGCCGCCTTGCCGATCAGCGCGAAGCGGCGAATCGCCGCCAAAATACCGCTATCGCGCATCACGAATCGTCTTCCGTCCGGGAATTTTCATCTCCCAGTCCAGCATCATGCCACCGCGCCATCCGTTCCCAGGGATCGCGGTAGACCGGCCGCCGGACGAACAGCGAAACCGTGGCGATCACGGCAAATCGCAAGGTGACGGCGAAGGATACCAGCGCCATGAAAGACGAGGGATAGTATTGGGTGAAATTCTTACGCAGAAAAATCAGCAACGACCGGTGCTTGTGATAGGCGACGCGCCGTACCCGCCCCCGGCCGCACACACCCTGCGTGTGCTCGACCACGGCCCGTGGCGCGAACAGGATGCCAAACCCCGCATTGGCGAAGCGCAGGCACCAATCCAGATCCTCGAAATGCAGGAAATAATCGCTGTCCAGATAGCTGATCTTTTCCACCACGGCGCGCTTCACCAGCATGCAGGCGCCGGAAATCGCCTGAACCTCGACCGGACTGTCCGGCAGCGGCTGGCCATGCAGATTGATACTTCGGAAGCGGAGATGGTTGGGCATCAGGCGATGGAATTGGAGGGTCATGCAGAAGATTTGCCACGGATTGGGAATGTCGCGCCGCCCGCCCCGTTGCTCGGATCCGTCCGGGTTGACCAGCATCGGGCCGACCATACCCAGATTAGGGCGCGACTCCAGCGCCGCCTTCAACCGCTCCAGCGCCTGGGGCGCCATCCGGCAGTCAGGGTTGAGCAGCAGCAGCGTCGCGCCACGGGCCTGGGCGATGCCAATATTGCAGGCGTGGGCGAAACCATGATTCGCATCGAGTTGAATGACTAGCACCTCGGCATCGGAGTGCCGGTCCTGGAGCCGCGCGATGCTGTCGTCGCTGGAATTGTTGTCGATGACGATGATCTCGACGGCCTGGTTTTGCGCAAGCACGCTTTCCACCGCCGCGGCGAGATAGGTGCCAGCGTTGAAATTCACGATTACAACGGAGGTGAACTCCGATGTTGCGCTCACCCGTCCCTCACCGTAATAGCGGTTTCAATCATCTTCGACCCGGTATCGCGAAGCAATATTTGCGCGTATCTTTAGTCTATTATCGCAGAACCGGCGTAACAATAATTGGGGCGGCACACTGGCCACGGCAACGCAAGGAACGCCCAGCGCGCCCATGCCCGGCGGATCGAAGCGCGCCGTCGATTGGTTGACCGGCGGCGGCATCGTCATCTTCCTGCTGGCGCCGTTCGCCGCCTATCTGCCGTGGCCGCTCGGTGTTTGGCCAAAGGTCGAGCCGACGATCATACTTCTGCATGCGGGCGCGCTGATTTGCGCCGCGGG
>PTKA01000127.1 GCA_002937525.1 Alphaproteobacteria bacterium MarineAlpha10_Bin3 | reverse complement strand
TAAGCGCCGTGTCGGATTCGCCCAGGCAATCCTGCATGACCCCGAAGTGTTGGTCATGGACGAACCGACGGACGGGCTTGACCCAAACCAGAAACGCCATATCCGCGCCCTCATCAAGGAGATGTCGGCCGATATGGCGATCGTGATTTCAACCCACATCCTGGAAGAGGTCGATGCCGTATGCACCCGCGCGGTCATCATTGCCGCCGGTCGCCTGATGGCCGATGGGACGCCCCAGGAATTGCAGGCCCGGGCGCGCTATCATAATGCGGTATACCTGCTTGTGGCGGCGGAACAGATCGATGCCGCCGAGCAAGCGGTCGCCGCTCTCGACGGGGTCGATGGCGTGGAACGGGTGGTCCGCAAGGACGGACGGATCGGGTTGCGGATCAACCATGGCGGTGGCGTGAACACGCTGCAGGTCGGTGCCGCCTTGCAGGCGCGAAGCATCTCAATCGACGAAATCACCGTCGAGCAAGGCACCCTGGACGATGTGTTTTACGACATTACCGCCGCGTTGGCGCATCGCGAGAACCCCTATGCGTAATATCTGGATCATCGCCAAGCGGGAAATGGTCAGCTACTTCGCGACGCCGCTCGCCTATGTCTTCATTGTCATCTTTCTGGCCCTGTCGGGCGCGCTCGCCTTCTATATCGGCGGGTTCATGTCGCGCGGCCAGGCCGATCTGCAACCCTTCTTCGACTATCACCCGTGGCTCTATCTGCTGTTGATACCGGCTATATCGATGCGCTTATGGGCCGAGGAGCGCAAAACCGGCACGATTGAAAATTTGATGACGCTGCCGGTTTCTGCGGCCGAGGCGGTGATCGGCAAGTTTCTTGCGGCCTGGGCCTTCGCCGGGCTCGCACTTGCGCTGACGTTCCCGATGTGGATCACGGTCAATGTTCTTGGCAGTCCGGATAATGGCGTCATCCTGGCCAGCTATGTTGGCAGCCTGCTCATGGCCGGCGCGTTCCTCGCCATCGGTTCATGCGTTTCGGCCCTGACGAAAAACCAGGTGATCGCCTTCATTATCGCCGCCACGGTGTGCTTTCTGTTCACCATGAGCGGCCTGGAACTGGTCCTCAATGTCTTCCGGCTCTGGGCGCCCGATCTGCTTGTCGATACGATTGCCTCGCTCAGCTTTCTCACCCATTTCAACGCCGTGACCAAGGGCGTGATCGAATTGCGCGATATCATCTATTTCGCCTCGATGATGGCGGTCTGGCTGCTCGCTACGATCGTGGCCATCGATCTAAAGAAGGCGGCGTGATGCGGTTTCTGGCCCAACTGGACCGAAGCGCACGGGCCTTGATCGTGCTGGTTCTGGCGGTGGCGCTGTTCTTCGCGGTTAATATATTTTCCAATGTGGTGTTCAAAACGGTTCAGGTCGATTTGACCAAGGACAAGCTGTTTACCCTGTCCGACGGCACCTTGAAGGTGCTGGTCGCGCTCGACGAACCCATCGATGTACGGCTGTTTTTTACCCGGGCGTTGGGCGAGCGCAGCCCGCAAAGTGGGCGCTACTTCAACCGGGTGCGGGAATTGCTGCTGCAATATGCCGCCGCGTCGGATGGCCGGCTGCGTGTTTCGTTCGAGGCGCCGGAGCCGTTTTCCGCCACCGAGGACCGCGCCGTGGCTTATGGGCTGGAGGCGGTCCCGGTCAACGAGGCCGGGGATCAAGGTTTTTTCGGTCTCGCAGCGACCAACAGCACGGACGACCAGGCGATCGTGCCGTTCTTTAACACCGAGCGGGAAGCGTTTCTTGAATACGACCTGACCAAGCTGATTCACCGGCTGGCCAATCCACAGAAGAAAGTCGTTGGTCTGCTGAGCACCTTGCCGATTGATGGCAACACCGTGTCCGGACAACCGCAAACCGAACGCTGGCCCCTGGTCGGGCGGATCCTCGATTTCTTCCAGGTGCTGCCTTTACCGACCGATGTGCGCAAGATTCCCGATGAAATCGATGTTCTGCTGATCGTGCATCCGGTCGGGCTGGACCGTTTCACGCGCTATGCCATCGATCAGTTTGTTATCAGCGGCGGCCGGGCCTTGATTTTCGTCGACCCCGTGGCCGAGGTCGAGGCGGCGATCAGCCAGAAGCGCGGCTTTCGTCCGCGCGGTTCCAATTTCAACATGGTCCTGGCGGCCTGGGGGCTGCGCTTGGCGCCGGGGCAGGTGGCCGGCGACATTGATGCCGCGCGGCGCGTCAATGTCCGCGATGGCACACAGATGCGGGTTGCGGATTATGTCGCCTGGTTGGGGCTGGACGAGAAAAATTTCGATCAAAGCGATGTCGTCACCGGGGATATCGGGCTGTTGAATATCGCTTCGGCCGGAATCCTCGACACGGTTCCCGGCAGCGGTGCCATCGTGACGCCGCTGATTACGACGGGCGTGCGGTCCATGCGAATCGCCGCGGACAAGATCATCAATGGCGCCGATGTCATAAGCCTGGTAAAGGCGTTCGCGCCAGGCGAGAAGAAATTGATGATTGCGGCGCGGGCGAGTGGCCTGACGCGAAGCGCTTTTCGCGACGGTGCGCCCCGTAACCGCGACGGTTCGCCGGCTTCCACCACGGGCCAGCCGCATGTCAGTGTGGCCAAGAGTCCGGTATCGGTCATTGTCGTCGCCGATGTCGACATGCTGCATCAGCGGTTCTGGCTCGATATCAACGACTCGATGGGCCAGCGCGTGCTGGTGCCCAACGCCAACAATGCCGATTTCGTCGTCAACGCGCTGGACAATCTGAGCGGCAGCGACGCGCTGATCGCGCTACGCGGGCGCGGTGAATCGACCCGGCCTTTCGATCTGGTCCTGGAAATTCGCCGGCAGGCCGAGCGCCGCTTCCGTGACAAAGAACAGGAATTGCGCGAAAAACTGACCAGCGCGCAGAACCGCCTGAACGAACGGTTGAGCAGCGGGCGCGGTCAAGCGGGCGCGGTGCTGCGGGCCGAGGAAAAACAGGCATTGGATGATTCCCAGGTGGAAATGTTCGCCATTCGCAATGAACTGCGCGATGTTCAGCACGAATTGCGCAAGGATATCGAGCGTCTCGAAGCGTGGGCGAAGTTTCTCAATATCGCAGCGATTCCAATCCTGCTGGCGTTGGCGACACTGTGTTTCACGGTCGTGACGCGATTGCGGCGGCGCGCCCGGATGCGCGCGATCAAAGCCCGCGCGGCGGCTTAGAGCAGAGCAGAACGATGGGACCTAAAACGATCGTCATTCTCGCCGCGCTGACATTGTGCGCGGTAATCGCCGCCGGGATCGTGTCGGCGTTCGATAGCGCGAGTAGCCGGGACGCAAGGATCGGGTCGCCGGTGTTTCCCGGTTTGCTCGACCGGGTGAACGATGTCGCCACGTTGAGCGTCGCCAGCCGTCGCGGCACCGTAACCATGGCGCGTGGCGAGGGGGGCTGGCGTCTGCTGGAAAGCGACGGTTTCAAGGTTATGTCGGTCAAGGCGCGTGGGTCCGTCCTCGATCTGGCCGCACTGCGTTTTTTCGAGCAAAAGACCTCCAGACCCGACAAATACTACAAGCTATTCCTGCGCGACATCGATGATCCGTATTCCGAATCAAAACGCATCACCTTGAAGGATGCGGCCGGCGCGGTGCTGGCGGATCTCGTCATCGGGCTTGGCAAGAACAATCTGCCGGGGACCGATACCGGCGGTATCTTTATACGATTGCCTGGCGACAAGCGGACATGGCTCGCACAAGGGGGTTTGAATTTCGGTGAATTTCCCAGCGAATGGCTGGAGCGGGAGATTTTCGACATCTCCGGCGACCGCATCAAGCGCGTCGAAATCATCCGGCCGAACGGGGATACCCTGGTCATTACCAAGCGCTCACCGATGACGCTGGTGTATTCGCTCAACGCCATGCCGCCCGGAACCAAGGTCAAATATGACGAGGAACCGGGCTTGATCGCCTCTAACCTGGAGGGATTTTTGATCGAAGACGCGCGCCGCGCGGGCGCTGTTTCCTTTCCGCCGGGGCAAATCACCCGCGCCCGTTTCGAGACCTTCGACGGCCTATCGTCCGTGGCGGAAGTTGCGATTGTCAACCGGCAAGGCTGGGTCCGGTTCGCGTTTTCCGGAACGGGGGACGCCGTGTCCGAAGCGCAAGCCCTGTCCGCCAAGACCAAGGACTGGGTCTTCCGGATCGCCGGGTTCCGGACCGAACGGCTGACCAAGCGGCGCGCCGATATGCTTGAATCCGCTGATAGCGAAAAACAATAATACCGGCTTATTGCCGGCTTGCGGCCGGACCGATGGCGTATTCGATTTTCAAATCGCCAATGAAACGCGCCTGCTCGGGGGATTGAACGTCGATCGCGACCAGGCGGACCCCGGCATTGCGCCAAATTTTCAGCAACTGCGATACCAGTTCCCGGCCATCCGCATTATCGCAAAGGCGTTGCAGATAGGTGACGGTGACCTCGATATAGGCGCCCTTCAAGGCTGAGTCGGTCACGGCGTTGGCGAAACGGGTCAGCCAGGCCGGATGACCCCGCTCCAGCATCCGGACCAGACTACGGTAGCCGGGCAGGCTTTGCCTGGCCAGGTCCAGCGACACGACCCGGAATCCGATCGCTTGCGGCACCACGCCGGCGACTTCGATCATCTTTGCCACGCCGGATTCGAATTCGCTCTCCGCCAGCGACGCGGCGTCGATATCGATGATAACGGGATCGATGGGTTCGTTTTGATCGCGCGGCGCCGCGATCCGCAGTACGGCTTCGCGGGTCATGACAAGATCGTGCTGCAATGCGAGGCCGGGATAATCTCCCAGGATCAACCGGCGGCTGGCCTGGACAGGCTTGCCATCGATCACCAGCTCGCCATGCATGAGGTGGATCGCCGCATCGCCGGTCGCCAGGGCAATAACTGGATAGCGCCGCAGAACGATATCGCCCGCGTCCAGGGCCGCAACAATTTTGCGCTTGCTGAGCTCGATCTGCTCGATTGCCGCGTTCAGGCTTTTTGGCGCCTCCTCGAAGCCGTCATCGTCGTCGAGGAAGGAGTGGCGGACATGCGCCAGGGCGGCCTGTACCTGATCCGTATCGGCGCCGCCGGCATCCAGCGCCATCGTGCGCGTCCGCGCACCAAGATCCTCGATGCCGACCCCCAATGATTGTGTCGCGTTGCCGACATCGAGGATGATATCGTCGGCGTCGATATCGGCGTCGTACATGACCGCGTAGCTGGTGTTATCCAGGCGTCCGATCTGGCCATTCACCGAGCCGCTGCTGAGCGTCGCCTCGATAGCGGTCCGTACCGTGTCCATCTGGTCCTTGCCGATCCGGTCGGTCGTTTGCGTATCGTCCAGCGCCTCGAAACTGAGCATCATCAGCTCGATCGGCTTATCGGGCGAGTTTTCGACCAGATAACTGACGGAATCGAAAAAATCGATCCAGATCATCGTTGGTTTCTGGCTGGCCTGGCTATCGGAGGGGGAGAATTGGAACGTCCACCGGCCGGGT
>PTKA01000126.1 GCA_002937525.1 Alphaproteobacteria bacterium MarineAlpha10_Bin3 | reverse complement strand
CTCGCCCTCGCCTTCGCCTTCGCCCTCGCCCTCGCCTTCGCCTTCGCCCTCGCCTTCGCCGCCGCCGCCTTCGCCCGCACCCTCGCCCGCACCCTCGCCCGCACCTTCGCCGGCACCTTCGCCGGCACCATCGCCGGCACCATCTTGCGGGCCATCGGCGGGACCAGTGGTGGGCTGCAACCCGCCCGAGATACTGCTCACCGAACCGTAATTCGCTTCGACTTCGGCTTGACTGAGGATCACCACCGGGCTGGGCGCAAGGTTGAAGCTGGTGATTGTCGTCGTCGCATACGCATCGCTCATCACCACCGTACCGCCCAGCGTGGTGACCGCGATTTCGCCGTCGATGACGGTGAATTTGCTTTCCTCGCCGGCCGGCCTCACTTCGCCCGCCACCTTGGTGCCGCGGATGCCGATGGTCGCCACCGGCGTCGTCACCGTCATCTGCGTATTATCGGCCTTGGCGATCTGCCCGCTGACGAAGACAAAGACCCCTTTCAGGATCGAAAACGACGACGCTCCTTGCTGGGTCGCCGGGTTGTAGACCATCTCGTCCAGCGCGAGGCGCGCATCGCCGCCGAGCGAAAACGTCGTCGCGTCGACAAAAAGCATGTTGATCGCGCTATCCGCCGTGGTCTCGATCACGTCGCCCTGGTAGACCGGATCACCCGCCGCAAGCTGGACCCGCGTCCCGTCGGTTCGCACCGCGAACGCCTGCCCGGTCAAGGCCTTGACCGTCCCGATCGATTCCGCCTGCGCCAGCTGGTCGCCGGCCAGCGCGTATTGCCCCACCGTCTCCGGCGGCGTGAAGGAACGGACCAGGGACGGGGAAATTACGCCGCCTTCCGGCGTGATCAGATTGGGCGGGTTGTCGAGCAGGAAATAGCCGCGCACCACCACCGTGGCGCCATCCGGGCCGATCAGCAACAGATCGTCGCCTTGCTGCAGATACTGCGCGTCGCTGGCGAATTGCCCGCTCGGCAGCATCACCATGCCCGACGACGCATCGATTACTTGTGCCGCCGAGCCGGCCGTCGACTCTATCTCCGGAGAACCAGCTTCCGGGGCGACGAAACGCCGTGCCATTCACAATCCTCCTGCATAAGCGCTGAAACGCGAATCTTTGTTTTCCTAACGTCTTCGGCGCCTAAATCCGCACGTTAAAGCCACACGATTCCCTGCCCGGAAGGTCTCCCATTTGAATAATACACCAACAAATGAGAAAACATACCATGTAAAAGCATGAAATTACCCGATCATCGTCGATTTGGGTGTGACGGATTACACACATGCGCGGTGCGCCGTGTTGCACAAAGCCTTGTAAAATGGGGCCGGTGAACGCACGAAGCCGCCCGTTTGGATGATTGTCGACGCAATTTGGTAATTTAGTCCTTCCATGACCGCATACATACCCCTCCTCGGCGGCATCGCCGTCCTGAATATCCTGCTGACGCTGCAAAATATCTGGCCGACCCCATGGGTTCGGCCAGTGGCGGAAATCTCCATCGAAATTGCCGCCTTGACCCTGTTTCTGGCGATTTGGATCGAGTTTCGCGGCCCGCCGGGCAAGCCGATTCGCCGGACCGCGCTTGCGGTTCTGCTGCTGCTGATCGCCGGACGTTATGGCGAAATCACCGCGCCGGCGCTGTTTGGGCGGCGGATCGATCTGTACTGGGATCTGCGCCATGCGCCGAGCGTCGCGGCGATGTTCGCCGAAGCGGTGCCGTGGTGGCGGATCGCCGGGCTCGCGACCGGTGTCGCGGCACTCATCGCCGCGATCATCCTTGCCGTCCGCTACGCGCTCGGTGCCATGCTGACCGGGCTCGCAAACCCCGCATTGCGCCGGCGCGCCGGCCTTCTCGCCGCCGCCACGATCGTGCTTTATGCGGCCGGCCTGGGCGGTGTGCGCACCAGCGCGTAAAATTGGTTCGCGCTTCCCGTGACACCGGTCTATGCCCGCCAAGCGGCGTTTCTCGCCCGCGCCGCCAATACGGTCGCCGCCACGCCGATGACCCGGTCCGATCTGGGCGCCATCGGCGGCACCGACTTTTTTACGATTTTCTTTGAATCCTACGGCGCGGTAGTGTTCGAGAGGCCGCAACTCTACGCCGCCCTGACCGCCGAACTGGCCCGGTTCGACGAATTTTTACACCGGTCCGGCTGGCGCACGGCATCCGCCTTCGTCGATTCGCCGACCTTTGGCGGCGCGTCCTGGCTGGCCCATGCGACGCTGTTATCCGGGCGCTGGATCACCCGCGAGGCGGATTACCGGCTGTTCCTGGCGGCCCCCTCGGAGACGCTGGGCGACCGGTTCCGCGCCGCCGGCTACCGGACAATCGGGTTGTTTCCGGGGATCAAGCTCGACTGGCCGGAAGGTGCAGCACTGGGGTTCGAGCGTATCTTGGATGCGCGCGCGCTCGCCTATCGGGGACCGGCCTTCGGCTGGTGGACGATCCCGGATCAATACAGTCTTGAAGTCCTCCATCAGCGCGAAATCATGCGCCCGGACCGCCGGCCGCTGTTCGTGACCTTCGCCTCGATCATGAGCCACTGGCCGTTCGGCCCGACACCGCCCTACCAGCCCGACTGGTCGCGCGTTACCGGCCCGGCCCCGTTCGCGCCCGGCGCGCTGGCCAAGGCGCTGGCGGCGGACCCCCTGGACGATTTGAGCGCGGCCTATCTGCGCACCATAAAACACAACATTAGATTGTTGTACGGCTTTCTCGCCGAACGGGCGCCGGCCGACGCGCTGATCCTGGTCACCGGCGACCATCAGCCGCCCGCCATCGTCAGCGGCAAGGCGGCGTCATGGTCGGTGCCGGTACATATCTTCACCCGCGACGCCACCATCGCCAGGCGCTTCATCCAGGCCGGGTTCCAACCCGGCTTGCGGCCCAAACGGCCGGCCTTGACCCGGATGGACGGCTTGAACCGCCTTTTGCTAGAGGCTCTGGACAGCAATGGCGGCGTGACCCGTTGAGACGCAGGGCGGTCCTATTCACAACACTCGCGGCGCTCGCCCATTTCGGCCTCTGGGCGTTGCTCAACGCGCCGGCCGACGCCCCCAAATGGCGCGGCGGCGCGGTCGCCGGGCTGGCCTTCAACCCCTATCGGCCAGGCCAGGATCCGCGCCGCGGCGATCAACCAAGCATTGCAGAAATCGAACGCGACCTGAATTTGCTGATAGGCCGGGCCGGGGCGCTGCGCACCTATAGCGTTGCCGGGGTACTGGGCGATATTGCGGCCCTGGCCGGGGCGCGCGGATTCGCCGTCACGCCCGGCGCCTGGATCGGCCCCGATGCGGCCCGCAACCGGCAAGAAATCGACCTTCTGGCCGCCATCGCGCGGCGCAACGCCGCCATAGACCAGGTCCTGGTCGGCAACGAAGCCGTGCTGCGCGGCGACATCGAAATACCGGCGCTGATTGCCGAGTTGGCCCGCGCCCGCCGCCAGACCGGCGTTGGCGTCGGCACCGCCGAACCATGGCATATCTGGCTGGCCAACCCGGCGCTGGCGCAGGCGGTGGATTTCATCGGCGTGCAAATCCTGCCCTATTGGGAGGGACTGCCGGTCGAGGCGGCGGTGGATTATGCGTTCATGCGGCTCGACCAACTCCGGGCCGCCTATCCGGACAAACTCGTAATTGTGACCGAAATTGGCTGGCCCAGCGCCGGACCGGCGCGCGGCGGCGCGGGCGCGAGCCGGGTCAACCAGGCGCGCTTCGGGAGCCAGTTCGTCGTCGCGGCCCAAAAGCGGAACCTGGAATATTTCATCGTGGAAGCCTTCGACCAGCCCTGGAAGATCGCCCAGGAAGGCCGGCCCGGCGCAAACTGGGGCCTTTACGATGCCGACAGGCAGCCCAAATTCGCCTGGACCGGCCCGGTGAGCGAACGCAAATCTTGGCCGCTCTGGGCCCTGGCCGCAATCCTGATTGGCCTGGTTCCGAGCGCCCTTTATATCCGTGCGCGGCCCGAACTGCGTCCGCGCGGCGCCATGCTGATCGCAGTCCTGCCGCAATCGCTGGGCTGGATGCTGATCTGGATGCTGATCGCGCTTGGCGCCGGCTACCCGTCGGCGGGCGAGCTGGCAATCTGCAGCGTTCTTGGCATGGCGACCTTGTTTTTGTTTTTTGGCGTCCTCGCCGATGCGATGGAGGCGGTCGATCTGATCTGGACCGGCCCGCCCCGGCGGCGGTTCGCCGCCGCCAAAGCGCCGTCCGGCAGCATGCCAAAGGTTTCGGTCCATCTGGCGATCTGCCGCGAACCGCCGGATATGGTGTGCCAAACGCTGCGCGCGCTGGCGGCGCTGGACTATCCCGACTTCGAGGTCATCGTCATCGACAACAACACCGGCGACGAAGCGCTGTGGCGGCCAGTGGAAGCCGCCTGCCGGATTCTGGGCCCCCGGTTCCGGTTTCTGCACCGCGGCCGATTGCCCGGATTCAAGGGCGGCGCGCTGAACCTGGCGCTGACCCAATGCGCGCCGGACGCAGAGATCATCGCCGTCATCGACAGCGATTACGTGGTTTCTCGCGACTGGCTGCGCGCCCTGGCGCCGCTGTTCGAGGCACCGGAAATCGCCCTGGTCCAGTTGCCGCAGGACTACCGGGACGGCCAGGACAGCGCCTTCAAGACAGCGTGCTATTGGGAATATGCCGGGTTCTTCCGCCTCGGCATGGTGCGGCGCAACGAATCCGATGCGATCATTCAGCACGGCACCATGACCTTGATCCGCCGCATTGCCCTGCTAAGGGCTGGCGGCTGGGCGCAATGGTGCATCACCGAGGATGCCGAACTCGGCCTGCGGCTGGCCCACCAGGGCTGGCAATCGGCCTATGTCGCGCACAGTTTCGGCCGTGGTCTTACGCCCGATAGCCTCGCCGCCTACAAGGCCCAGCGCTTCCGCTGGGTCTATGGCGCGATGCAAATTCTCAAACGCCGCTGGCGCTGGCTGATCGCCGATAAAGCCGCCGCACTCACGCCGGCCCAGCGCTTTCACTATCTTGCCGGCTGGCTGCCCTGGATCGCCGACGCCGCCGGGCTGGTCTTCACTCTGGGCGCGCTGATCTGGACCGCAATGCTGGTTTGGCGGCCCGAACTGGGGCCGCCGCCAGCCGCCTTCCTGGGCCCGGCGCTGACCGCTTTCGCCTTCCGGCAATGGCGGCTGTGGCGGCTCTACGCCCATGCGGTCCCCTGCACCGGCCGGGAACGCTGGCGCGCCGCCCTGGCCGGGCTAGCGCTTAGCCATAGCGCCGCCAAGGCGGTGATTTGCGGCCTCGCCACCCGCAAGCGGCCGTTCCGGCGCACGCCCAAACGCCGCGCGCAGCCGACCCTGGCCCATGCGCTGGCGATGGCGGCGGAAGAAGCCGTCTTTGCCGCCCTGATCGGCGCGGCAGCGGCCGCCTTCGCCATGACCCAGACGCCGTTTGGCGCGCAAGCCTGGCTGTGGACGGCGGTCCTTGCCGTCATGGCGTTGCCCTATGGCGCGACCTTGGCGCTGGCCCTGATCAGCGCCCAATCCCGAACCACCTCGCGGCGCG
>PTKA01000125.1 GCA_002937525.1 Alphaproteobacteria bacterium MarineAlpha10_Bin3 | reverse complement strand
CAGTTCAACTGGGGTGCGGTCCGGGCGCCGGACGAGCTGGTCGAAGACGGCCATCTTGCGGATCGCGGTTTCTGGGTCGAGGTCGAGCATGGCGAACTCGGACGGCGCTTCAAATATCCCGGTTCGGCCGCGATCCATAATGGGTCGCCGTGGCGCATCTCCCGGCGCGCGCCGCTGACCGGCGAGCACAACCAGGAAATCTATGGCGCGGAACTGGGGCTGGACGATTGCGAACTGGCCGGCCTGATGGAAGCGGGGGTGCTGTGAAGCAGGTGTGTTATTTCGAGCGGCTGCTGGACGCAGCGCTGTTCGCGCGAACCCTGACCCAGGACGGCGATATCGCCTTGACCCGGATCGACCGCGAGATGAACGATACAGCGGTAACCGACGCGCTTGCCATGGTCCACGGGTATCACACGCGCGGCAGCCGCTCCTTGATCCCGGCGCATTTCGTCATCGACCGGGACTTTATCGCCCGATGCCCCAATCTGCTGGCGGTTTGCACCGGCGGTGCCGGATATGATTCGATCGATGTCGAAGACTGTTCCGAGGCCGGAATCCTGGTCGCCAACCAGGCCGGGTTGAACGCGCAAGCCGTCGCCGAACACGCCGTCGCCATGATGTTGTGCCTGACCAAGAAAATCGCGCAGGTCAATCAAGCCTTGCGGCGCGACCCGGATCTGGACCGCTTCGCCTATCGCAACGACGATATTTTCGGCCAGACGCTCGGCGTTGTCGGCCTCGGTCACATCGGCGCGCGGGTGGCGGAAATTTGCCAAACCGCGTTCGGCATGACCGTCCTCGCGACCCATCCGCGCCTCAACCCCGATCAGGCGGCGCAGCGAAACGCCACCCTGGTCGCGTTCCCGGAACTACTCGAAAAAGCCGACTTCGTGCTGGTCAGTTGCGGATTGAACGACGAGACCAGGGGCATGTTCGGGGCGGCGGAATTTGCGCGGATGAAACCCAGCGCCTATTTCATCACCATCGGGCGCGGCGGCATTCACGACGAGGACGCGCTCGCCCGCGCCCTGCAAGCCGGCCAACTGGCCGGTGCTGGACTGGATGTATGGAGGCAGGAACCGCCGCCGATCGACCATCCGCTGCTTGCATTCGACAACGTACTGGCATCGCCCCACATTGCCGCATTGACCCACCAAAGCGCACAAAAAGCGATGAAGGGGGCGGCCATTCAATGGCGCCAGATTCTGAACGGCGAATTTCCGCCACGCTGCGTCAATCCCAATGTCTGGCCAAAATTCGCCGAACGGTTCGAGGCCATCATGGGCCGCCCCGCCAGCGGGCACCCCGGCTGACGGAGGCTGAGGCGCGCGGTCCGCCATTAAACAGGATTGGCCTTACAAGATTGGCCTTATTGAGTCCCCTTAGGATGGAAATTCGTTTAATATGACGCAATGAATTTCTTTAAGATGCTCCTGCGCCCGGACCGCGAAGAACTTGAATTCAAGGAAAAGGCCGTGATCGTGTCGGCCGCCAACCTGTTGCAGATCGGTGAATTTCAACTTCTTCAATTGGCGTACCGGAAATGGCATGGCCGGGACTTGCCCGAGGCCATGATGGACCGGCTGTTCGCGACCTACATGTTGCATAGCCAGATACCGCCGTGGGCCCGGCATTACGCCCGAAACATACTTGCGCAAGCCGATCAGGGCCGGATCGACGACCGGGACCCGGCCTATCACCGCTATGACAATGAATATCACAATTCGGTTCCCGGTGGCCGCGTCCGGTTTGGCCTCGCCGTGATGGCGGTGATTCTGGTTGTCGGTGGCGGCCTGGTGCTGGCCGAGATGTCGGTCGGTTCGCCGGCCGGCCTGTTGCCGCCCTATCTGGACGAAGACACCCTGAAGCCGCGCAAGCAGGCGATTTCCTGGGGCCGGTCCGATACGGTCACGCAAAGCCAGGGCCTCAGCACCGATGGCGGCCAGCCGTGAACGCTATTCATTGGCGTAAATCGACGACCGGCCATCGCACCAAGCATGTTTGAATTCGCCGACGATTTCGAATCCGCTATCAATTTCGTCTTCCTGACGGTCACCGCCCTTGTCGCCTGGCACGGCATCAGTTTTCGGGACAAGGAGGGCAAAACCGAATTCGTGCATTTGCTGTTCGGCGCCATTGCGGCGGTGTTTTTCTTCAAGGTCCTGTTCCAAGACGTTCTCGGCGTCGTCAGCTTTTAGAGCAAATCAGGATTGATGGGAATCGCCAGAGGCGATTCACGTTGATCCTGTCGCTTTGCTCACCTTATTGAAAGCGAGCGGATTCACAGGATTGATGATCTGCATCAATCCTGTGAATCCGCTCTAGAACCTCAAGGCTTATACATCCGCTGGTCGTCATCCTTTTCCGGCAGGCGCAAGAACCGTTTTTCAGGCGGCAAGGCCAGTTGTTTTTGCAGATAGATGGCGCGCTTTCGAACCGTCGCCGGGTTCGGCGTGGCGTAGAGAACCCGGGCGATCAAGCCGGGCCCCTCGACGGTTTCCGCGTCGGTTTTCAAGGCGTCGATGTAATCGCCCAGCGCTTTTTGGTAGCGTCCGGTGCGGTCGTAAAGAATGCCCCGGTTGGTATAGGCCGACGCCAGCGTGCCGATGCCGGTCAGATCGTCGGGTTCCAGGGATTTTATCAGGAAGCCGATGAGGTAGGTGAATTCCGCCTCGGCCTCGGCAATCCGGCCCGATTGCATATAGGCGATTCCCCGGCCCATCAGCGCGCCGCGATGGTCGGGCATTATCACGAGCGCGGCGGTGAAACGCTCCAGCGCGCCGTCGTATTTCTCGTCGCTCAGGAAGATATCGCCCTGGCGCACTTCATAATCGCCCAGCGGGGTCTCCACCGCTTGCCGGGTAAATGCCCACACCGCGAACATCACGACCGTGGCCGCCCCCATCAGAAAAACGTAGCGGCGAAGAATTTCCCGGTTCATGGCGTCTGCGCCTGAAACAAAACCTGGGTGTACAGGACGGCGAATATGAAACACAGCAGCGCCGCGGTGACGTATGCCCGCTTCCTGATGGCGTCGCGCTTTTCGTCGTCGGCCGGTCCGCCCCGGCGTTCCGCCCGGCGCACGGCCATCACCCAGATCAGCTTGCGCACCGGCAAATACAGGCCGGCCCCCAGCAGCAGGGTCCACAGCCATTGGGCATTCATCAAATATTCCATGTCGCTATGGCACCGTC
Organism: Alphaproteobacteria bacterium MarineAlpha10_Bin3; assembly: GCA_002937525.1. Taxonomy (GTDB): domain Bacteria; phylum Pseudomonadota; class Alphaproteobacteria; order UBA8366; genus MarineAlpha4-Bin1. The sequence goes on along the minus strand of PTKA01000125.1, from coordinate 2,400 downwards.
GGCATATTTCGTTATTTGTGCCACGGCGTGGCGCAAAAAAAAAGGGGAAGGGCCGAAACCCTCCCCCTTGCGATGCGATCGCTATTGGCTAGGTAGTGGGCGCATCGATCGCCGCGTCGCCGATGTCTTCCACCAGGGCTTCGACTGTCTTATCCGGCGGCGTGGACATTTCCATCTTGACGGCGAGGAACCACATCATGCCGACGCCAAGCGCCCAGAACAGAATCTGCCAGACCCAGATCGACGGCATGCCAAAGGTCCAGGCGTCGTAGCCGGCATTTGGCGCGCCAAAGATATCGTTGCCGATGACGGCGCCAGGGCCGACGCCGAAGAAGAACCACAAGAGCGTGATCGCCCAGGCGACCGGCACGAGGCCCTTTTTCTCCGGTGACAGGCTGGCATGTTCGCGCAGGAAGTTGTGATACTTCATCCTGTGCTCGGTTTCCGCCGGGTCCTGGGTCATCGCCGATAACGGCAGGCAGACGCCCAGATTCAGCAGCATCCCCCAGAACGCCGAATGCATGGTCAACGGCCACCGGCCCCAGGGAAGGTCGATTCCGACGAAACCGGCGATCGAGGTGCCGAAATTTTCGGAAAAGATGACGCCGATACAGCCCGCCGCCAGCCCCCATGTAACCCCTTGACGGGTCATCCACGGGAACCAGGTGACGGAGGCCAATGACGGCCACATCTGGAAGCCGAAGGCAACCGCCAGACCGCCCAACAAGACCAGGGCGTCCTTCGAGAAGGTCGCCACGGCCAGGGCCGCGAGAACGATAGCGGCAACGCCGATCCGCCCGAACAGTTTCTGCGTCTTATGCGACGCGCCGGGGTTCAGATAGCGTTTATAGAGGTCGCGGGTCAGCATGCCGCCGGCCGTTGACATATAGGCGGCACCCGTCGACTGCATCGCCGCCAGCGCACAGACCGCCAGCAATCCGACCAGCCACGGCATCGACTCCCCGATCGTGTTGAAGTAGTGGGGAACCAGACCGCCCTGTTTGTTCGCCGTCAGATCCGGCAGGATGCTTGCCAGCATCCCGGTTTCCGCCGTGACCGCCCCGTTGGCGCCCAGAAGATGCGCGCCCATACCCTGGAAAGCGGTGAAGAAGAACAGGATCAGGCCGATACCGAACGAAGACGCCCACACTTGCTGGGTCGCAAACGGCTTGGGATCGTTGTTGGCAAACGACCACATGGTGAACGCCGGGGCGGAGTGAATGCCCATCAGCGCAAACATATAGGTCAGCACCATGACGCCGGTCCAAAGACCGCCGACCGGTGTTTCCTTACCCAGACCGGCCGTCCACTGGATCACGCCGGGGATGGCAAAGTAGGCGTTATAGCCCTCCGGCGTTGTACCCCATTTGCCGACCTCCGAGGCGGCTAATTTGGCAAATCCCTGGTTCATCGCCTCGAAACCGCCGGCCGCGTTCAACGCGATAAAGCCGGTGATGACGATGCCCATGGCCAGCAGGATACATTGCAGGGTATCCACATAGGCCACCGCGCGAAGACCACCCGACGCCACATAGACCAGCACGACGACGGACAGAACCCACATGCCGATTTCGATATCGATCAGGCCATCGGTCAGGACGTTGAACAGGAAACCCGAGGCGCGCAGTTGCAGGCCCAGATACGGGACCGAGAACAGCAGGGCCACGATGACCGTCAAAATCCGGATCGCGTCGCCGCGGAAATAGTCGGCCAGCATTTCACCCGGCGTGACATAGCCGAAGCGCTTGCCCAACATCCATTGGCGTTTGAGGAACATGACCCCGGTAAACGGAATCGTGATCGCGTAAAACGAGGCATAGGCATATTGGAATCCATCCCGGTACACCAAACCCGGATGTCCCATAAACGTCCAACCGGAAAACGATGTCGCGGTGGCCGCCAGAACGAACACCCACATCGAAATTTGCCGACCGGAAATAAAATAATCGGTGGCTGTCTTGGCCATCATGGCGCATTTGATGCCCCAGAAAATACAGTAGCTCCAATAAAGCGCAACAAAGACGAATAGCCATATGACTTTAGCAGACATGAAAACCCTCCCGCTCTAAGTACAGGTACCGAAAGAAGAGCGTGGCGCAAGTAAAGCCACTCCCTCCCACTCGGGTCGCATACCGGCCATCCTCGGGCGGCCAAAGCATCCACCGCCGGTGCCTTATGGGACCCGTTTTGCGCGGGTCCTCGTTTCGCACCGATCCAGCGGCCGGTTTCTCTACGCGTTTGGTAAAATTTTCACGAAGCTTGGGAAAAGTCAATAACTGATTGAAAGGGGCTGACCCAGATAACTAGGGTCAGGACCTATTAATTCACTTGCGTAGATTATGACGGCCTGATTCAATGGCATAGCCAAGGAGGCGTTGCCATGAGTGATCTGTTTTGGTT
>PTKA01000124.1 GCA_002937525.1 Alphaproteobacteria bacterium MarineAlpha10_Bin3 | reverse complement strand
GCTGTCCCATTGCCATCGGCAAATCCCCTTCAAGACAGGCCCCCAGAGAATCAGACGATGGCTCCTTCGTCCAGGGCAGACTTCGTCAACGGGCTGGTAGGTCTCATCGACGCTGGCGGGGTGTTCGGTGAATAATCGTGTCATCATCGGCCCGGTTCCTTCGCATTTCTAAGTGCCGGGAGTATGCCTTCATGGGACCGGAAAAATTTACGAATATTCGATGGGTTTTGTCAATTTTAACCGTATAATCTAATAATTTATAAATTAAGGAAAATTTATTCTAATGGACAGGATAGACAAGAAAATTCTCGATTGCCTACAAACCGACGCCACCTTGCCGGTGGGCGATATCGCCGAGCGGGTCGGGCTTTCGGCGACGCCGTGCTGGCGGCGGATCCGCAATCTTGAAAAGGCCGGAATCATTCAGCGCCGCGTCGCCCTGCTGGATCCGGAAAAACTTAATCTCGGCATCACCGTTTTCGTTGCGCTCAAGACCAGCCAGCACAATTACGAATGGCTGGAAAATTTCGCCGACGCGGTGTCCGGGATCGACGAAGTCGTCGAATTCTACCGCATGAGCGGCGATACCGATTATCTGCTGCGTATCGTGGTTCCCGACATTGCCGGCTATGACGCCGTCTATAAGCGCCTCATCCAGGCCGCCGATCTTTCCGATGTCAGTTCCAGCTTCGCCATGGAGCGGATCAAATACACCACCGCCCTGCCGCTCGACTACGCCGGCTGATATAAATGCGTTCGCAAAATTTGGGAGCGCCGCCATGCAGCCGAAGAACATGCTTGTCCTGATGTCGGACGAACACAATGCCAAGATCCTCGGCTGTCATGGCAATGAACTGGCCAAGACCCCCCATATCGACGCGCTGGCGGCGCGCGGGACGCGCTTCAGCACCGCCTATTGCAATTCGCCGATCTGCATTCCGGCGCGCGCCGCTTTCGCCACCGGCCGCTATATCAACCAGATCGGCTATTGGGACAATGCCGACCCCTATGAAGGATCGGAGCCGAGCTGGCATCACCGCCTGCGCGATAGCGGGCATGAGGTGGTTTCGATCGGCAAGCTGCATTTTCGCGGCGGCGACGATAACGGGTTCAGCGAGGAAATCCTGGCGATGTATGTCGTCGAGGGGCTGGGCGATTTAATGGGGCTGGTGCGCAGCGACCTGCCGGTGCGCGGCGGCGCCTACAAGATCGCCAGATCGGCCGGCCCGGGGGAGAGCGAATACACCGCCTATGACCGCGATATCACCGCGCGCGCGGTGCGCTGGCTGAAGGCGGCGGCGGCCAAACAGCATGACAAGCCCTGGACCCTGTTCGTATCGTGGGTCTGTCCGCATTTCCCGTTGACCGCGCCGCAACAATTCTACGACCTTTATGCGCCGGACCGGATGCCCTGGCCCAAGCTGTACGGCCAGGCCGAGCGGCCGGTCCATCCCTATGTCCGGGACTATGCGGGAAGCTGCAATTACGACGACCATTTTGACGACGAAAAAGTCCGCGTCGCCATCGCGGCCTATTACGCGCTGTGCAGCTTTCTGGATGACAATATCGGACAGGTGATGGCGGCGCTGAACGATGCCGGCCTGGCTGGCGACACCAACGTCATGTACACCAGCGACCATGGCGACAATCTGGGGGCGCGCGGATTATGGGGTAAATCCACGATGTACGAGGAAGCGGCGCGGGTGCCGCTGATCATGGCCGGGCCGGATGTTCCGGTGGGCGTGGTGCGCGATGCGCCGGTCACCCATGTCGATTGCTATCCGACCTTCCTGGAATGCGCCGGCGAGGCGCAAAACGAAGCGGAGCGGACATATCCTGGACATTCCTTGTTCGATATCGCGGCGGGCGCGGCACCGGAGCGGACCATTTTGTCGGAATATCACGCCATGGGATCGACGACCGGCGCCTTCATGATCCGCGAGGGCCACTATAAATATGTCTACTATGTTGGCTATCCGCCGCAGTTGTTCGATCTGAAAGCGGACCCCGAAGAATTGGTCGATCTTGGCGAAGTCGCGGACTTTGCCGACATTCGCGCCCGGTGCGAAGCCAAGCTGCGCGCGGTCCTGGACCCCGAATCGACCGACGCCCGCGCCAAGGCGCGCCAGCAGGCCCAGATCGCGCGCCATGGCGGCCGCGACGCGGTGATCGCGCGCGGCGATCTTGGCTATTCGCCGCCGCCGGGATTACCGGTCGATTTCCGCTAGCACTTGTGCGTTACTGAGGCTGCATTTCGAGTGCAGAGGAACATCCGATGGCAAAGACACCAATTTCCGCCGATTCCCATATTACCGAACCGCCGAATTGCTATGTGGATTATATCGACCCGGCCTACCGCGACATAGCGCCCCATGTCGTCGAGCATGAACGGTTCGGCGATATTTTCGTCATCGACGGCATGGATAAGCCGATCCCCATGGGGTTGATCGCCGCCGCCGGGCGCGATCCCAAGATTCTCAAATGGGGCGGTGTGAAAATCAAAGACTGGCATCGCGGCGGTTGGGATGCAAACTACCGCCTTGCCGATCAGGACCGCGACGGCATCGCCGCCGAGATCATCTATCCGTCGGTCGGCATGATGCTGTGCAGCCATTCCGACTTCGATTACAAGCACGCCTGTTTTGCCGCCTATAACCGCTGGCTTCAGGAATATTGCGCGGTCGCGCCGGATCGCCTGTTCGGCATGGCGCAACTGGCGATGCGTTCGGTCAAGGATGGCATCGAGGAACTGGAAGCCGCCAAGGAAATGGGGTTTCGCGGCGTGATGATGCCGGGCGAACCGGGCCATGAAGATTACGATCATTGCGACTACGATCCCTTCTATAGCGCCGCGGTGGCGCTCGGCTTGCCGCTTTCGTTTCATATCCTCACCTCCGGCGGGGTCAGTCTGGAACGCGGACGCGGACCCAAGATCAACAGCTTCCCCTCGGTCATGCGCGCCAATCAGGACATCCTTGGCATGTTCATCTTCGGCCGCGTGTTCGAACGTCACCCGGCGCTGAAACTGGTCTGCGTCGAAGCCGATGCCGGCTGGGCGCCCTATTACATGCAGCGCATGGATTATCACTACCGCGTTCACCGCCACTGGATGAAATTCGAAGCCATGGCCCGGCCACCGAGCGAATATTTCAAGGAAAACATCTATCTGACCTTCCAGGACGACTGGATCGCATTCAGGTACCGCGCGGATTTGAACCTGCGCCGTCTGATGTGGGCGAACGATTTTCCCCATACCGACTCGACATGGCCGAATAGCCAGGCCTTGCTGGCGCGCCACACCGCCGACCTCGGCGAGCAGGAACGCGACTGGATCCTGCACGACAATGTCGCCACGCTGTATGGGCTGGAAGCGGCCTAGCGAATTCGCCGCCGCCGCTCTTTCACGCATCACGGTTCAAGGTCCGCGCGGCGATTTTCCAGGACAGAATCGTCCAAATTTATGTTATGTTATAACATTGCATTTATATGAGCGATGTTATGGTTTCCAGAACATTATGCACGCTGCTGATTGTTCTATTCGCGGCCGGCGCGGCCGGCGCCGCGCCACGCGTGGTGGCGTCGATCAGCCCGATTCACAGCCTAGTCGCCGGTGTCATGGACGGGGTTGGCGCGCCGGATTTGCTGGTTGCCGGCGGCGCATCGCCGCATGACCAGGCGCTGCGCCCGTCGCAAGCACGCCTCTTGCAGGACGCCGCATTGATCGTGTGGGTCGGCCCGCTGCTGGAACCGTTTCTGGCCAAACCGGTCCGCTCGCTTGGCTCGAACGCGCGGATCATCGCCCTGACGACGGCGCCGGGGATCGAATTATTGCCGATGCGCGCAGCCATGGGCGAAAGCGCTGCGCCATCGCCGGCGCAGACGCCCAACCCGCATATCTGGCTCGGCCCCAAAAACGCCGTCGCGATAACCAAAACCGTTGCCGCCACACTGAGCGAAATCGACCCGGACAATGCCGCCATCTACCAGCGCAACGCCGCCGCCATGGCGCGCCGCATCGGTCTTCTGGCGGCGGAAATCGAAACCACGCTCACGGCGGTGAAAAGCCGCCCTTATGTGGTGCTGCACGACGCTTTTTCATATTTCGAAGCGCGTTTTTCGATGAATGTCGTGGGTGCGGTCATGGCGTCGCCCGACCAGAAGCCCCGCGCCAGACGGTTGCTGGAAATCCGCCGCCGCATCGTGTCGCAGCGCATCGTATGCGTCTTCGACGAACCGCAGATATCCACCGCCCTGCAGCGCAGTGTCGTCGCCGGGACCGCGGCGCGAACCGGCGTCCTCGACCCGCTTGGCGTCGGTTTGCCGGCTGGAAAGGATGCGTATTTCGGCCTGATGCGCGCCATCGCCACTTCGCTGGTGGACTGTCTGGCCGGTAATTAGCCGCTGGCGGGCGACACTTCGACGATGACCTTGCCGAAATTCTCCCCCTGCAACAGGCCGATCAGGGCTTGCGGCGCGGCTTCCAGGCCGGCCACGCGATGTTCGCGGTACTTGATCCGGCCATCGGCGACCCAACGGCCGACATCGCGCAGGAAATCGTCCTGCTGGGCGGCAAAATCAGTGACGATGAAGCCGCGCATGGCGATCCGGTTGGTCAGCATTGCGCGCATCAAGGCCGGCAAATGGTCGGGTTCGCCGGACGGCCCGACGGCGTTATACTGCGAGATCAGACCGCAGACCGGCATCCGGGCGAAGAAATTGAACAGCGGGATGACCGCGCGCAGCACCCGCCCGGCAACGTTCTCGAAATAGATATCGACGCCGTCGGGACAGGCGGCGGCGAGCGCCGCCTCGAAATCGTCGTCATGGTGATTGAGGCAGGCGTCGAAGCCAAGTTCTTCGACCACATAGCGGCATTTTTGCCGACTGCCGGCAACACCGACCACGCGGCACCCCTTGATTCTGGCAATCTGCCCGACGATGCCGCCCACCGCCCCGGACGCCGCCGCCACCACCAAAGTGTCGCCGTCCTTGGGCTGACCGATATTCAGCAAGCCGGTATAGGCCGTCATCCCCGGCATCCCCAGTACCCCCAGTGCCGTGGAAAGCGGGAGGTTGCCGGCACGAACCTTGCGCATCCCCGCACCATTGCTGAGCGCATATTCCTGCCATCCGGCGCGGCCGATGACGATATCGCCGGCCGCATAGTCGCGGTGGTTGGAAACCTCGACCCGGCTCACCGTGCCGCCTTCCATGACGCCGCCGATCTTTACCGGGGCGGAATAGGAGCGTTCGGCGTTCATGCGGCCGCGCATATAGGGGTCGAGCGACAGATAGAGAGTCCGGGCCAGGAATTCGCCGTCGCCGGGTTCGGGGGCCGGCGTTTTCACCAGTTCGAAGTCGCCCGGTTCGGGCGCGCCCTGGGGCCGCCGGGCCAGAAGAATCTGCTTGTTCTTATCGCGCATGACTGCTCCGGGGCCGTTGGCGTTACATATTGATCCCGCCCAGGGTCGGCATGCCTTTTTGCACCGCCGGGCGGGCGCCGACATCGTCGTACCAGCGCTTGACGTTGGAAAATTCGTTCAGATCGACGGTATGACGCGGGTGGCGGTGGGCCCAGGGATAGCAGGCGATATCGGCGATGGAATATTCGGCGCCGGCGAGATAATCATTA
>PTKA01000123.1 GCA_002937525.1 Alphaproteobacteria bacterium MarineAlpha10_Bin3 | reverse complement strand
CCCATTCATGCTGGCCTCCTTACCAGTGGCCATCTTGAATCACGATTCGCGACAAATGGGAATCCCTCATGATTCCAAACAAGACGATAACGCTCTAGAACCGGCGCTAGATCGGATAGACGATCAGAATATCGACGCGCCGGGAATCGAGGATGACGCGGCGTTCCTTCAGCTTGGGTTCGCCGTCCTCGAACACGATCCGGTCGAGATATTTGCCGCTGACGAAGATACCCGTATCGCCGTTCTGCATCGTGCGCACGACCGTGAAGTTGGCGCGGACCCGGTAAGCGCCGGTGTCCTCCTTGTCGATGCGCGGCCGGCCCAGCAGATGACAGTAGCGGTGCGGTTCGTAGATATTCGCCTCGCGCGCCGCCCACACCCGGTCGCTCATCATGCCCCGGCCCTCGCAGGACAGGATGCCAACCAGCAGATCGGCCTGGTAATTCTCCTGCGTGGTGATCTGATATAGCCCATCGGGCGTGAAGTATTCGGGCCATTCTTCCAGGCGGTCGTCGTCGATCATATGGACGTAGTCGCTCAGGAAGTCCTCGATCCGGGCGCGCGCGTCGTTCATCGCGGTCCCCTCATGCGATGCCCATGATTTCGCGATAGCCTTGCCAGAAGCCGCGTACCGCAACCTCGGTCGCGCGCGATCCCTCGCTGGACGCGACATCGCGCCCGCCCATCTCCATGAACGCGCTGTGCGTCTCGCTGCCGCGCACGCCGCGCTGGACGAACTCGTTGATGCAACCGTCTTCGAGCGAAACCAGCCCGGCGGCGCCGGTCAGATTGCTCTGCATCACCCGCATGCGGGTCTGTTCCGGCGTATCGTCGGCATAGCCCAGATATATCCAGAACAATTCCGTCTTATCGACGCCGCGCGGCACGAAGAAGCGAAAGGCGAGCGAATTGAGGATGAACTGAACTGCTGCGGTCGGAAAGATCGTCTGGATCGAATGGGTGATGCCGTCGTCGAATTCCTCCCAGCTTTTGAGTAGTTGGGGACCGGCGAGTTTCGAATCGGATTTGGTCGCGTGCACATTTGCCGCCTTGTACTCCTTGTCTGCGCGCAAGGTGGCGCGCTTGGCATGGCTGATACTATGCCAGCCCTTTTGCGACAGCGTGATTGCGCCTTCCATGTCCAGCCGGTTGATGTTGAATGCGGAATAGAAGGTATGCAGCAGGGTCGCGTGATAGGAGTCGCGCAAATTCTCGGCATAGAGCTTCCAGTTGTTGTGCAGTATCTGGCTGTGCGAGCCAAGCAGCCGCAGCGGGCGGTTCAGATTGCGTTTCATAAATCCGCCAATCGCGTCGCCCATATAGGCTTCGAACGGTTCGGTTTCCGGCGAAAACGTGCCGAAGACCAGGCCGCAAAAAATTTCGACGCGCAGCGGCTCCAGTTCGCGCAGGCCTGGATCGAAGTCGGCCGGCATACCGCCTTTGCCGCGCACGCCCTTGGCGAAGGCGACGCCTTCCAGCTTGCCGCGCAGATCATACGACCAGGAATGATAGATACAGGTCAGCGACCGGCTGTTGCCGCGTTCCTTGTGGCAGACCAAAGCACCCTTGTGGGCGCAGCGATTGACCATGGCGTTGATAACGCCATTTTCGTCACGCACGACAATCACCGGCATTTCACCGACAAAGGTCGTGCGGTAATCGCCGGCATTGGGCAGTTGAACTTCCAGGCACAGAAAATTCCACACCGGCCCGCGAAAGATCCGCTGCTGTTCCAGCGCGTAGAGTTCCGGATCCGAATAGGCACCATAGGGAACGCGGGTGACATCGCCTTCGGGCCAATGAAGGGGCATGGCATTGTCTGCTGTCACGGCTCCATCCTTGCGTAATGACGGCGGTATTCGACGGAATTTTCGCCGACCCGTCAAGATTCGATTGTCCGCCGGTTTCGCGATACCATCCCAACCAGACGCATGAACGGGAGGCAGCGCATGAAAGTCGGATTTATCGGTCTGGGAACAATGGGCGCCAGCATCGCCCTGAACGCCATCGAGGGCGGGCATGACCTGGTGGTACACGACATCGACCGCGATACCGCCGGGCGGCATATTCAGCGCGGCGCGCTCTGGGCCGATACGCCGCGCGACGTCGCGCAGGCGAGCGATCTGATCTTCACGTCGCTGCCGGGACCGCCGGAGGTCGAGTCGGTGGCGCTGGGCGCGGACGGGTTGATCGAGGGCCTTAGCGCCGGCAAGGCGTATTTCGATCTTTCCACCAATTCGCCGACATTGATCCGCCATATCCACGCAATGTTCGCCAAACTCGGCGTGGCCGTGCTGGACGCGCCGGTGAGCGGCGGGCCGGACGGCGCGCGCACCGGCAAGATGGCGATCTGGGTCGGCGGCGACAAGGCCGCGTTCGAAGCCGCCCTTCCGGTCCTGAACGCGATCGGCGACGCGCCCTATTATGTCGGCCCGGTCGGCGCCGGCGCGGTCGCCAAGCTGGTCCATAACTGTAGCGGCTATATCCTGCAAACCGCGCTGGCCGAGACCTTCTCGATGGGGGTCAAGGCGGGCGTCGATCCCGAAGCGCTGTGGCAGGCGCTGCGCAAGGGAGCGCTTGGCCGGCGGCGGGTCTTCGACACCATGGCGCGCCAGTTCCTGCCGGGCCGGTTCGACCCGCCCGATTTCGCGCTCCGGCTGGCGCGCAAGGATGTCGCGCTGGCCTGCGAGGTCGGCCGCGAATACGACGTGCCGATGCGGCTCTCCAACATGGTGCTGGCGGAATTGACCGAAGCCATGAACCGCGGCTGGGACGGCCGCGATTCCCGCGCCGCGATGCTGCTGCAAACCGAACGCGCCGGCGTGGAAATATCGGTCTCGGAAAAACGCATCCGGGAAATCATCGAGCAGGATTGAGACGCCCGTCTCAATCGTACCGGTTCGCCATCTCGATGGTGGCGTAATCTTTCTGGTGGGAATAATTGGCGCTGTAGAATTCGTGGATCAGATCGGCGTACAGCCGGGGTTGGTATTTTGGCGGATTGCCGGCATCAAAGCACGACGGCGCAACGTCGATGATGCGGTACGGATTCGGGCTGTGGAAATAGGCCACCGAATAGCGGTCCTGCGCGCCGTCGACGATGACGCCATGCGGCGTCGACAAGAAGCGGTCATTCGACATCCGCCGCAGCATATTGCCGATATTGACCAGAAAAGTGCCGGGGATCAGCGGTGGCGACAGCCACTCATCCGATGGCAGACGGATCGCCAGACCCGGCACATCCATGCGCGCCAGGATGGTCAGAAATGAATTGTCGGTGTGCGGCGCGGTGCCGAAATCATTGTCTTCAATCGCGGTCGGCGGGTAGTGCAGCAGGCGCAGATTGGCGTTGTTTTCATCGGCGAAATCGGCGTCGAGAAAGTCCGGCGGCATCCCCAGCGCGACCGAAAACGCCGGCAGCAGCCGCTGGCCCAGATTGTTCAGCGCGGTAAAATACGCCATCACCGCGTCGCGGAAACCCGGCAACCCGTCCGGCCATTGGTTAGCGCCGCGATAGGGTTTGGCGGCGACGACGCCGGGATGATCCGGCGCGCGGTCATAGCTGACGAAGAAGGATTCGTTCTGGTTCGGCTTGGTCGCCTTATGCACGCTCGAATGTTTCTGGATGCTGGCGTTCATCGCCATATAGCCGATATTATTGCCGTCCAAGGTCAGCGCCTGTTTAGTTTCCAGCGGCAGCGCGTGAAAGCGCCTGGATTGGGCGAAGACCGCGTCGATCAGCGCCTGGCTGATCCCATGGTTCTCGATATAGAAAAACCCGCTCGCCTCGCAAGCCCGCGCGATCGCCGCCCCCAGCACCTGCGTCGCACCGTCCTTGCCGGCCAGATACGGGCCCAGATCGAGGACCGGAAGCTGCGCCAATGCCGCATCGGGGTCGCGTGGCGCGTTTTGCTGGAACAGATGCATGACCTATCCTTTGGGTTGCGTTGCACACACTGCACGGACATTCTAGTACCGAATTTCAACGACGCCAAACCAGACTGGAACCGAATGCCGAAGCGACCGACGGGCGAAGGGCTGCGGATCGGCGTGACCAGCGACCGGCCAAGGCACGCCGCGGCCTTGATGGTCGGCGCGCTGTTCCTGCTCGGCTTGCAGGACGCGGTGGTGAAACTGACCAGCGTGGATCTATCCTTGTGGCAGTTTCAGATGCTCCGCTCGGCCCTCAATCTGGCTTTGCTGTTCACGGCGACGCACATTTTGTGGCGCGCCAGCGCGCCGCGGCCAAAACGCCTTTGGACGGTCGCCTTGCGCAGCCTGCTGATGGTCTGCACGATGGTGTTTTATTTCGGCGCGGTGCCGTTTCTGAACCTCGCCGAGATCGCCGCCGGCCTGTATGTCTTTCCTTTGTTCGTTGCGGTCCTGTCCGCCCTGCTACTGCGCGAGCGCGTTGGCCCGCGCCGCATCGCCGCCATCTTGGTCGGCTTCGGCGGCACCTTGCTGATCCTCAAACCAACCGCGGCCGCGTTCCAGCCGGTCGCCCTGATGCCGGTCGCCGCCGCCTTGTTCTATGCCGGCACGATCCTCACGACGCGCCGCCTGTGCCGCGAGGAATCGCCGGTCACTTTGTCGCTTGGCGTTGCAATTACGTTCCTTTGCGTCGGTATCGTCGGCGTGTCGGTATTCACCTTTGCCGGCGACACCGCAATGGCGCGCGCCTGGCCCTATCTGTTCACCGGATGGCACGATACCGGCATCGCTATCGTGGCGCTGATTGCCGTGTGTTCGGTCATCAACCTGGTTTCGAACATCGCCCTGGCGCGGGCCTATCAGAGCGCCGAGGCGAGTTGGCTGGTGCCGTTCGATTACAGCTATATCGTCTTTGCGGCCTTCTGGGGCTACGTCTTCTGGGCCCATATCCCGGACAAAACGACGATCCTTGGCATCATCATGATCGCCGGGGCCGGCGGGTTCGTCGCCTGGCGCGAACGCCAAGCCGCGAAGGGTTATACCAAGGAGCGTTAATATTGAATACGGGTCGTTGCGGCGCCATCGACGACGATGTTGGTGCCGCTGATGAAGCTTGCCGCCGGGCTGGCCAGGAACACCACCGCATTGGCGACCTCCTCCGGCGTGCCAAGGCGGCCCATCGGATTGCGCGCCACGGCGGCGGCGTAGTCTTCCGGTGCCTCGCGCTTGCGGACGTCCCAGACCCCGCCCTCGAAATAGATCGCGCCCGGCGACACCACATTGGCGCGGATGCCCTTCGATCCAAGCGTGGTGGCAAGCCCGGACAGATAGGCGATCTGGCGCTTTAATTTTGATAATAAATATTAAATAGACGTTATAACAATGAGTTATAATAAGTTTATTGAACGAATTTTTCCTATAACTACCGAATAGGCAGTGCTATAGGCAGATATATTGCAAAAGGCTGTGGATGTAGGGGCCGATCGTGGAGTGAGAGCTATAGCTCCGTCCGGGCTCGCCGTGGTGGTCGAGATGGTGTCAACGTATAAATCCGCATATCTCCGCCAATTCGTGCGGGTCCAATTACGCCGCTTGACCACGCCGCATGATTGAGTAATCGTTTGGATTTGGAACTATGGTGAAAACTAATTGGGGCTGACCCAGATAGCTAGTGCACTGACACAAACGATTGATTCACAAAAGGGCTCAAC
>PTKA01000122.1 GCA_002937525.1 Alphaproteobacteria bacterium MarineAlpha10_Bin3 | reverse complement strand
CAAACGATCCGCATTCTCCTTGAATTCCATGCCAGCAGAGTGGCCGATAGAAAGGGTGCGGTCAACGATGCGCGGGCTTGCGCCGCAGCGAAGAACCGCGTAGGCCCAGTCGCATCGCCATGACCGAACCCGCTTCCTTCAGCAGCGCCGCCACGATTGACTCGCCGTGTTTGGGCGTTTGCATCATCGATGCGCGCATCGCCGCCTGTTACGGCTGTTTTCGCACCATTGCCGAAATCAGCGCCTGGCCCACCGCCACGCAGACCGAAAAACGCGCCATCGTGACCGCAATGGAAGAACGCCGGCGCGCAGCGATCCCGCCCAAAGATTAGGGCAACGCTAGAATTTCTTGCCCGCCGTCCAGCCGCCATCGACCATCAGCGTCGTGCCGGTGCAGAAACTGGCGTCGTCGGAGGCCAGAAACAAGATCGCCTTGGCGACTTCGCCTGGTTCGCCCCAGCGGTTCAGCGCATGGATGGCGCGGATGCCGTCGGCGTAATCCGCATCCTGGAAATAGCGTTCCGTCATCGGCGTGCGGATAACGCCGGGCCCGACCGCGTTGACCCGGATGCCTTTTTCACCCAATTCCAGCGCCATCTGTTTGGTCAAGCCGTTGACGGCGTGTTTCGACGCCGAATAGGCGGCGCGCTTCGGCGCACCCTGAACCCCCAGGGTCGAGGCCAGATTGACGATCGCGCCGGGCCGGTCCGCCGCCACAAGGTGGCGGGCGAACGCCTGCGCGCACAAGAAGACGCCGGTGATATTGACGGCAATGACCTTGTTCCATTCCTCAAAGCTCAAATCGAGCACCGGCACGATCTCGCGGATACCGGCATTGTTGACGATCACATCCAGCCCGCCCAGCGCCATGGCCGCGCCCTCGATGCAGGCCGCAACCGACTGCGGGTCGGTCACGTCAACCATGAACGGATGCGCCACGCCACCGGCATCGTTAATTTCCGCCGCCACCCGCGCCGCCATCGCCTGGTCCAGATCGCAGACCGCCACCGCCGCCCCTTCGGCGGCGAATTGCCGGCAGGTTTCCCGGCCGATCCCGCCGGCCGCCCCCGTCACGATCACGCCCTTGCCGTCAAACCGCATCGTCGTTTCCTTTCATGTTTGCCGCCGCGCTGGTCATGTTTGCCGCCGCGCTGGTCTTGCGGTTCAGCACATCCAGGCGCCTCGCCGCTTGCGACCGGCCGGCCGGGTCGCCATAACCGCCGCCGCCGGCGGTTTCGATCAACAGGCGGTCGCCGGCCTGGAGGAGGGTGACGCATTTCGAGGGAATCTCCTCGACCGTGCCGTCGCGCCGCGTAATGACGCCGCGCGCCGTGGCGCCCGCACCGCCGCCATCGGCACCCAAAGCCGGCCGCCGATGGCGTTCGCCGCGATAGGTCAGGACGACATCGCCGTCCAGGATTTCATATTCGCGCCGCAGACCAAGGCCGCCGCGATGCATGCCGGGACCGCCCGAATCGCGGCGCAGCTCGGAACGCAGAATACGGATCGGCGCGTCCATTTCCATCGCCTCGACCGGCAAATTCATGCAGTTCGTGCAGTCGGTTTCGATCATATCGACGCCGTCGCGGGCCGCACTCGCCCCGCTGCCCGACGCGATCATCTCGCCGACGACATAGTTGGCGCCGCCCGGCCGCTGGCCGCCGAAGGCGAGCAACAGCATCTCACCGCCATTGTCGGCCGGCAACCTGTCCGGCAATGCGCGGCGCAGCGCGCCCAGGATGCAACTGGCGACCCGCTTGATGGTCGAGGTCCGGGCATTGACCGGCGCACCGTCGCGCGGGCACAGCAGGCTGCCTTCGGGCAAATCGAGCGTTACCGGCCGGAAACATCCGCCGTTGGTTGGAATGGTCGGGTCGGTCACCGCCCGGAGTGCGAAATAGGCGGCGGCCAGCGAACCGGACCGCACGCAGTTGAACGGACCCTTGACCTGCGGGCTGGTGCCGGCGAAATCGATATGAATATTGCTGCCGCGCACGGTGACGGCAGCGTGGATTTCAATCTCCTTGTCGAGTTCGATACCGTCATTGTCGAGATAATCGACATAGCTGTACACACCGTCGGGGATTGCCTCGATGGCGTGGCGGGTCATCGTCTCGGAGCGGTCCAGCAGTTCCTCGAAGACGGCGGTCAGATAATTGTCGCCGTAGCGCGCGGCCAGTTCCGCGATCCGCCGCCCGCCCACGCTACAGGCCGCAAGCTGGGCGTTGAGATCGCCCATGAAGGTCTCGGGAATGCGCACGTTCAGCTTCAGCATGTCGATCAGCGTGTCGTTCATCACATTGCCGTCGCGGAATTTCAGCGGCGGAATACGGATGCCTTCCTGGTAGATTTCGGTGGCGTTGGTGGGCACCGAACCCGGCGACATGCCACCGACATCCTGGTGATGGGTCATCGCGGCGGCCATGGCGACCGGCCAGCCATTGTGGAAGATCGGCATGACCAAAGCGATATCGGGCAAGTGGGTGCCGCCGCAATAGGGGTCGTTCATGATGTAAATATCGCCCTCAATCATAATATCGGGCGGATATTTGTCGAGCATCGTGCGCACGATTGGGATCAGGGTGGCCAGATGGATCGGGATGGCGATGGCCTGGGCCAGCGCTTCGCCCCGCATGGTAAAAAGGCTGGCCGATGCGTCGAGCCCTTCCTTGACGATCGGCGAGAAGGAACTGCGCACCAGCGTCGATTCCATCTCGTTGGCGATACCGTCAAGCTTGTTGCGGATGACCTCGACCGTAATCGGGTCCAGCGACGCCAGGTCATCGGTCATGGTTGAATGCTTTCCAGGAGCAGCGCGCCGGACGCCGTCGTTTGCCCCCGCCAGCCGGGGGCGATCAGGATCGTCGTATCTTCCTGTTCGATGATGGCCGGGCCTTCGACGATGGACCCGGCCGCCAGGGCGGCGCGTTCATACACAACGGCATCGACCGGACCGCTGCATTCGGGCACGATGATTTTGCGCCCGCCCTTTCTTGCTTCGCCGCCAGCCGGGGGTGGCGGTGGCTCGTCTTGCGCACCGGCCGCTTCTTGATGGACGCTGCGAAGATTGACGATTCGCGCTGGCGTCGGGGCGGCGTGGCCATAGACCCGGTCATGCACCGCCATGAAGTCCCGGTAAAGATCGCCCAACGGATCGGCCGACGCCATGTCGAGCGGGATTTCCAGGTGATAGGATTGGCCGATATAGCAAACATCGGCGAAATACTGGATTTCGCGCGCCGCCGGCGCAATGCCTTCCGCATCCATCAGCGCGTCGCATCGCCGGTCAAGACCGTCCAGTTCGCTGCTGACGGCGGCAACCGCCAAATTGGTCATGGGCCGGTTGAACGCGGCCGATATTTCATGTTGCACCGTGGCGCAAAGCAGGCCGGCGGCGGACAGCACGCCCGGATGGCGTGGCACAAGGATGCGCGCGATCGCCAGTTCCGCCGCCAGCGCGCAGGCGTGCAGCGCACCGGCGCCGCCCAGCGGCAGCAGGCAGAAATCGCGCGGGTCGAGACCCTGACGAATCGAGACCAGCTTGATGCCTTCCGACATCTGGGCATTGACGACCCGGTGGATGCCCAGTGCCGCGGCCTCGACCGACAGGCCAAGCGGGCCGGCCAGCTTGGCCGCCACGGCTGCGCGGGCGCGCTCGATGCTCAATTTCTGGCCGCCGCCGGCGAAATAATCCGGGTTCAGATAGCCCAGAATGAGCGAGGCGTCGGTGACCGTTGCGTCCTCGCCGCCCTGGCCGTAACAGGCGGGTCCAGGTTGCGCGCCGGCCGATTGGGGGCCAACACGGATGCCGCCAGCGGCGTCGATCCACGCGATGCTGCCGCCGCCGGCGCCGATCGCATTGACATCGACCATCGGCACCCGGACCGGGTAGCCGGCAATTGCGCCCTCGGCGCGGATGATCGGCTTGGCCGCGCTGATCAACGCGATATCGCAACTGGTGCCGCCGACATCGACCGTGATCAAATCGTGGATGCCATCGGCGACGCCGGTCATCTGGCCGCCGATCACGCCCGCCGCCGGACCGGAAAGAAACAACCGCACGGGCCGTTGGCGGGCCACCACGGAGGCGGCAAGGCCGCCGCGCGATTGCATGATGAGCAGGGGCGTCGCCAGGCCGGCCTCGCGCAAATTCACCTCCAGCGCGCCCAGATAGCTGTCGATGGTCGGTTTTATATAGGCGTCGAAAGCGGTGACGACGGTGCGTTCATATTCGCGGAATGCCGGGTCCACTTCGCAGGATAACGATATATCGAGCTGGGGATGGCGTTCATTGACCAGTTGTTTGATGCGTTTTTCGTGCGCCGGATTGACGAAAGAGAACAACAGGCAGACCGCGAGCGCTTCGATGCCATCCGCGACCAGCGCATCGACCGCCGCGATCACGTCCGCTTCGTTCAGCGCCTCTATCACTTCGCCGCTCGCCGAGATGCGTTCGCGGACCTCCCGGCGGTAGGCGCCGGGGGCCAGAAAAATCGGCGTTTCCGGCTCCAGGATCAGGCCGTACATGTTCTGGCGCATCTGCCGCCCGATTTCGAGCGTGTCGCGGAATCCCTTGGTGGCGAGCAGTCCAATCGTGGCGCCGGCGCGTTCGATGACGGCGTTGGTTGCAACCGTGGTGCCATGCGCGAAGCGGGCGATTTCGGCCGCCGTCACGCCCCACTGCGCGGCGATATGGTCAGCCGCCTGGATGACCGCGCGGGCGGGGTCGTCCGGGGTGCTGGGGATTTTGACGATCCGCGTCGCCTCGCCCGGCCGGCGGCAGACGACATCGGTAAAGGTCCCGCCGATATCGACGCCGATTGTCGCGTTCGCGGTCACTCCACCCCCTTGAGCATACCGCGCAGCACATAATGCAGGCTGCCGCCATGGCGGTAATATTCGACCTCGACCGCGGTATCGAGGCGGCAGATCAGCGCCACGCTATCGGTGCCGCCATCGGCGCGCTTGATGGTGCAGCGAACATTCATGCCCGGTTCGATGCCCGATTCAAGGCCGGTCAGATCGAATGTTTCGCTGCCGTCCAACGCCAGCGTGCGCCGGGTCACGCCGTCGGGAAACTGTAATGGCAAGACGCCCATACCGATCAGATTGGAGCGGTGGATCCGTTCCAGGCCCTCGGCGATCACCGCCTTCACGCCCAGCTCGCGCGTGCCCTTGGCGGCCCAGTCGCGCGACGAACCCTGGCCATAATCCAGGCCGCCGATAACGACCATCGGCACATTCGCTGCCCGGTAGCGCTGCGCCGCCTGGTAAATCGGCATCGTCTCGCCGCCAGGCATATAGCGGGTTACCCCGCCCACGGTTCCGGGGCACATCTCGTTCCTGATCCGGGCCTGATTGAAGGTCGCGCGCGTCATGACGTCGTGGTTCACCCGGCGCTGCGCATAGGAGCTTAGATCCGGGACCGCGACCTGCTGTTCTTGAAGATAGGAGCGGTGCTGTTCGGAAGCGGATACGTGATGCTGGCTTTTCTGCAGGGTGACCTGGTGGATCGGCTGGGATGGCTTACGCAGCAGCAATTGCTGGACGCGGTGGCGATTGGCCAGGTGACGCCGGGGCCGGTGTTCACGACGGCCAGCTTTATCGGATACGTGCTGGGCGGACTGCCGGGAGCGGCGGTGGCGACGTT
>PTKA01000121.1 GCA_002937525.1 Alphaproteobacteria bacterium MarineAlpha10_Bin3 | reverse complement strand
CGGGCCGCGCCGCCGCCGCCCCCTCGAAACGAAAGCCGGTGACGCGCGGGCGGCATTGATCGCGCACGAAATAATGCTGAAAGGCGAGCGGTCCGTCCGGTGTCTCGACGATGGTGCGCACCGGGTCGTCGCTCATCGGCACGATTGACGCGGCAATCGAAAGCCGGCGGCGGATCGCATCGGTCACGCCGCCAAGATTTTCGCCGCCGCCCAGCCGCCTAGTGCGCTCCACATGCAGCGCCAGATCGCGGTCGCCCAGCCGGAACCAGGTTTCACCGCCGATTTGCCCCAATGCGTCCATGAAGGACCAGGTTTCGCCGTCGCGCCCCCAGCCGGTCGCCGGATTGGCCAGCCCGGCCAATGTGTAGAGCAGCGTGTCGATATCGGGGCTGATATGCAGGCCGAGATGCTCGAAATCGTCGCCGGTATTGGCGATCAGCATCAGTTTTGCCGGGTCCATCGCGTGGCTCAATCCGAGCGCCAGCTTGGCCCCGCCAACCCCGCCCGACAACGCCACGCACGATACATCGTTCAACGGAACAGATCCTCGTCACCGTCGCGGATCAGCGCCGTGGCCGATGTCGCCTCGCCTTGCACCGCAAAGCCCCGGATCAACGCGGCCGGGATGCCCTCGTCCGCCTGCCCCTGCACCAGGGAGGCCGCCGCCGCCAGTTCATCGGCAAGACCGATCTGCGAGGACGCCAACGGCCGGCCGAACAGATCGCCGTGGCCGCGAATATCGAGCAATGCGGGCAGTCCGGCAACGCCAATCGCGATGCCGACCGTGCCATTGCGCCACGCGCGCCCGACGCTGTCGCTGATAATGACCGAAACCGTGGCCCCGGTGCGCGCCGATATTTCGGCCCGCAGCCGCGTACAATCGCCGTCCGGGTCGCGCGGCAGCAGCAACACCCGGTCGTCGTCGGGGCCGCCTTCGGCGACGTTGGAGGCGTCGATACCCGCATTGGCCAGTACCAGACCAAGCCGGTGTTCCACGATCAGGACACCCGGCCGGTAGCGCACAATCTCGCTCGCCTCCGACAGGATCAGCTCGACAATGCGCGGGTCCTTATCGACCTCAATCGCCAATTCGCGCGCGCGCGGCGACGGCGTCACATCGGACAGCCGGACATAGCGGTCTTCCGCCTTGGAGATGATTTTTTGTGCGATCACCAGCACGTCGCCGTCTATCAGGGCCTCGCCGGACGCCGCCAGCGCATCGAGCAGCAGCGCGCATACATCGTCGCCCGGCCGCACCAGCGGAATACCGTCAATCGCGCGGATCGATAAAGCCCGGCCTTTCGCCACGTCAGACCGCGTAGGAGGACATGATGTCGTTGTAGCGGTCGATATGGCGCGCCGGGTCGATATCCTGCAACGCCATGGCCGGCGGTATCTTGCGCCCCGCCCCGCCATCGCTGCGAAAGATCACGCCCGCCGGCATCCGGCCTTGCGCTTCCAGGGCGACGCCGCGCGCGAACGCCGCCGCCAGATCGGTCGGATCGTAAGTCGGATCGTCATCCAGGTTTTCCAGCATCCCTTCCCAGGTGACGTAGGTATCGTGGTAGGTAACACACGGCGACAGCACTTCCAGGAAGGCAAAACCGCGCCCGGCCCGGACATGCTCCATCGCCGCCACGGTCAGTTCCTGTAATTGCCGCGACCAGCGGCTGAAGCCCCTGGCGATGAAGCTGGCGCCGGGGATCGACAAAGCGAGCCGCGTTGCGTCGATGCCGTGCGCCGCGCCGGCATCCATGGTCGGTGAATCCTGCCCCTTGGTCAGCCCATAGACGCTGTTATTCATCACGATATAGACGAAATTGGGGTTGCGTTTGACGGTGTGGATGAAGTGCCCGGCGCCAATCGCGAAGGCATCGCCGTCGCCGCCGACCGCGATCACGGTCAGTTCGGGATTGGCGTAGGCGACGCCGGTCGATGTCGGCAGAACGCGGCCATGCAAGGCGTGATAGCCATAGGTGCCGACATTGTTTTGCAGGGTCCCCGAACAGCCGATGCCGGCCATGATGATGATGTCGTGCTTGGGAATGGCGAGCTGGGCTATCGCCCCTTCGATGGCGCCCTGAACGCCGAAATCGCCGCAACCAGCACACCAGATCGGTTCGGCGGGGGTATAGGTCTTGGTCATAAGGAGGCCTCTTGTTCGAGGATGAAATCGACCAGATCGACGGCGCGAAACGGCGTGCCGTCGAATTTAAGAATACTCACCATGCGTTCCTTGGGCGCGCCGCCGCCGCTGACCAGATGGGCCAACTGACCGATGGCGTTGTGTTCGATGACATAGACACGGCGGCGCGCGCGGATAAATTCAACGGTCTCGTCCAACACCGGCCACAGCGTGCGCGGTTGCAAGATCTGGACCTCGACCCCGGCCTTGGCCAGCCGTTCGGCGGCGCGTTCCATCACCGCGCCCACGGTGCCAAAGCCAAGCAGGCCTATCGCCGCGTCCGCATCGCCCCAGCGCTTGCCTTTGGGCAGATCGCCGCGCACCGACTCGATCTTGCGGGCGCGTTTTTCGACCATCCGCTTGCGGTTCTTGGGTTCGGCCGAAACCAGCCCCCACTCGTTGCGCTCATTGCCGGTAACCAGATTTTCACCGCCCGGCGTTCCCGGCACCGCCCACGGCGACACCCCGTCATCGGTAATCAGATAGCGCCGGTATTCCTTCAGCCCGGCGATTTCGTCGGGCGTCAAGCGCTTGCCGGTATCGAGTTCGACGCCCGAAAGGTCGAACGGCTTCACCGTCGTCGAATCCTGCGACAAGGCGCGGTCGAGCGCGGCAATGACCGGCCCCTGAATGCGCTGCGCCAGGTTGGTTGCGAATATCGACATCTCGAAGCAGTCGCCCTGATCCGCCGGGGCCAGGACGACGCGCGGATAGTCGCCGCTGATCATGGTGCCGATATCGTTCTGTTCGACCTTGGTCGGCATCCCGGTCGAGGGACCGGCGCGCTGGCAATCGACGACGACCAGCGGTATTTCCGCCGATCCGAGCTGGCTGACGCCTTCTTGCATCAGCACGAAACCCGGACCCGACGACCCGGCCATGGCGCGGACGCCGGTCATGGCGGCACCGATCGCCAGATTGATCGCCGATAATTCGTCCTCGGCCTGCATCGCGATGCCGCCGAATTGCGGCAGGCGGCGTTCCAGCCAGGTCAGAATTTCGGTCGCCGGAGTGATCGGATAACCGGCATAGAAGCGGCCGCCGGCGACCAGGAACCCAAACGAAAATGCCTCGTTGCCGCTGATCATCAGATGCTCTTCGCGCCCGCCCTCATCGACCGTCCAGGGGCTGTCGCCGGCCGGCAAGCCGTTTTCGTCGGCATTGGCGAGACCGAGCCGGAAGGCGTCGATATTGGTTTCCATCGCCGCTTCGGGAATCCGCCGGAAGCGGTGGCGCAGGCTGCCTTCGGCGTCCTTGTCGTCGATCCCCAATATGCGGGTGACGACGCCAAAACCGATACAGTTCTTCAGCAGATCGCGCCGCAAATCACGGACCGCAAGCCGGCCGATGGGAATTTCGAAGACGCGGATTGTATCGGCCAGCACGCCGGTTGGCGGCGGCCCCTTGGATGAATCGAAGACGACGATGCCATCGGGCGCCATTGCGGGGGCGGCGATTTCGACGGCTTCGTCGTCGAAGGCGACCAGCAGGTCGATGACGTCGCCCATGCAGCCGGACGGCTTCACCGAGGCGCGCAGATAGGCTGCTGCGTGACCGCCCTTGATGCGCGAGGCGATATTGCTGGTCGAATAAAGGTGGAAGCCGCGATGGGCGAACAATGCCGACAACAGCGATGCAATCGTCAGCGACCCGTCGCCGCCCTGCCCGGCGACCATCACGTTGATATCGGAAAAATGCCGCCGCGCGGCGGCCTGACCGCCGGACGGCTCCGGTTTAATGGCTACATTCATTCGGTTTCTTCCTTGGGCGGCGCGCCCGGCCCCTTGGTATAGAAGGTCTTGGGATCGAGATGGTTCAGATCAAGGCGCTCCTGATAGGTCGGCATCAGGGCCGGAAGCGGGCGGTTCTTGCGTTTGTTAACGGACAGTTTCTTGGCCAGGAATTCGCCGCTGGGTTCGTCTTCCAGCGGGCGGGTCTCGATCACGCCGTCGTCGATCGCCGCCTGAAAGGCTTCGTGACCGGCATCGGTGCGGATCAACGTCATGGTCCAGTCGTCCAGACCGATGCCGCCAGCGCCGATATCGGCGTTCTCGGCCCCGTAATCGAGACAATACAGACAGGCCGGACGGGCCCATTCGCGGTACCGCTTGAGCGAGGTGGTGCGGATTTCGCCATCGTCGAGCCGGACCACGACCTTGCCCTTGATGTTGATGTTTTCGATCCGTTCGGGCGCGACCTCGACGATCTCGGCGAGCTTTCCGATGCTCTCATGGGTGAAGGCTTCCGAACAGAACAAACCGATGGTCAGCGTGATATTATCCCGGTACCACGCACTCATATCGAGCTGGATACTGGAGGTCTGCTGCAACAACACGCCGTTGATCTGGCAGGGCACGCCGACCACCGCCAGCGGCTTGACGTCGCGGCGCATGGCTTCCTGCAAGGCCAATGTATTGGGCGAATAGGTGTAGCGGGATGCTGCGCAGTCAAGCACGTCCTGGCGGTTCATCGCCAATCTGTGGCGGCCGATCTGGCGCGCTTCGGGTTCGACGTCGCCCAGGATGGCGCCGCCCAGCCGGCCGGTTTTGAGGCCGTGGATGAGCAAGGCCGAGGTCATGCCGCCATCCTGGCCGCGGGTCACCAGTTCCGGGTCGGTGGCGCGCGCATAACAGCCATAGCTATAGGGACCGTAACCGTCATCGGTGGCCGGGGCGCGGAACCTTTGGGCGTTGCGCGCATCATCTTCGACCGGGCGCAGCACCGGGCAAACCTCGACGCACAGGACGCAAAAGACACAGGATTCCGGGCGGGCGTTGACCGGCTTTTCATCGGCGAAATCGAAGACATCGGCCGGGCAAATCGTCAGGCATGACGCGCAGCCGACGCATTTCCCGGTATCGACGATTTCATCCATCAAAAAATCTACGGCGCGGAATCCGCCCCGGTTGATTTCGGTGCGCCATGCATAGGACCATTCGCGCGGATCGACGCCGTCGCGCAGATAGCCGCGATAGCGCGCCAGGACCGCCTGGGTCTTGGGATCGATAGCGGCGCGTCGGGTTGGTTCCCTATCACTCATTCGTACAGAACTTCCCTTAGATACACGATGCGTTTCAGCACCTTTTAAGCCTAGTGACCGGGCCGGTCTAGCGAAACGCGGCAATGCCGGTGATCTCGCGTCCCTGGATCAGGGTGAGGATCTCGTCGGTCGCGTCCGGCACCGCCAGCATACGGCAGTCGCGCCAGAGCTGTTCCAGCCCGGCTTCCAGCGTGATTCCCATACCGCCATGCACGCCCATGGCGTTCGATATGGCCTCCAGGCAGACCGTGGTGGCATGGCGTTTGGCCATCGCCGCCGCCGCGTTGGACCGCTCGCCACGGTCCATCATGTCCAGCGCCCGGTAGCATAGCAGACGGCTGGTCATGATCGCGGTTTCGATATCGGCCAGCTTTTGCTGGATCAGTTGATGCCCGGATATCGGCTTGCCGAACTGGTTGCGGAGGCCGGC
>PTKA01000120.1 GCA_002937525.1 Alphaproteobacteria bacterium MarineAlpha10_Bin3 | reverse complement strand
GATCGCGCGGCGCGTGCCGCTGCTAAGGGACGCCGCGTGCCATATCGCGCATCCGGCGATCCGCAACCGGGGGACGATCGGCGGCAGCCTCGCCCTGAGCGATCCGGCCGCCGAGATGCCGGCTTGCGCCCTTGCGCTCGGCGCGGAGCTGGAATTGAGCGCCGCGGAGGGCGTGCGGCGGGTTTCGGCGGATGATTTCTTCTTGGGTCTTTACGAAACGGCGTTGCGGCCCACCGAAATCCTGACGGCGATCCGCTTTCCCAAGACAAGCGCGAATCATGTTCACGCCTTCGATGAGATCGCCCGCCGCAGGGGCGATTTCGCGCTCGCCGGGCTGGCGATATCCGCCGTTCGGGACGCCGAAACCTTGCGCGCTGTTCGGCTGGCCTATTTCGGTGTCGCCGACCGGCCGGTCCTCGCGGTATCCGCGATGGCCGTGCTGGAAGGCCAACAACTGACTGATGATCGAATTGCCCAGGCCAAGGAGGCGGCGATGGCGGAACTGGACCCGCCCGAGGATCCCGCGGCGCCGGCGGTCTATAGGCGTCATCTGAGCGGCGTTCTCATCGCGCGGCTGCTTGAGCGGTTGCGGGCGGGATTGTCATGAATGAGCCCGTGAAGAACATGCGCATCATTCTCAGGGTGAACGGCGAGGCCGTCGAGGCGGAGGTGCCGGTACGGCGCAATCTGGTGGATTTCCTGCGCGGCGATCTGGGCCTGACGGGCAGCCATGTCGGGTGCGAGCATGGCGTCTGCGGCGCCTGTACGGTGGTGGTGGACGGCGCCATCATGCGCGGATGTCTCCTGCTGGCGGTTCAGGCGGACAGGTGCGACATCGAAACGATCGAGGGCGCGGACGAAAGCGGCCGCATTGCGGCGCTGCAAGCCGCCTTTCATCGCCGCAACGCCTTGCAATGCGGGTTCTGTACGCCGGCAATGTTGCTGACGGCGGCGGCTTTGCTGGCGCAAAACGGGAACCCGACGCGCGATGAAATCCGCGAATGCCTCTCGGGAAATTTCTGCCGCTGTACCGGATATCAAGCAATCGTCGACGCCGTCGCCGAAGTCGCAGAGGTTGTGGAAGCGAAGGCATGAAATTCCAGGCACCCATCGGATTGTCGCTACCCCGTGACCGGGCGAAACGGCTGCTGGCCGGGCGCGGTCAATTCGTGGACGACATTCAATTGCCCCGCATGCTGCACCTGGCTTTCGTTCGGTCTCCCTATCCGCATGCGCGCATCGCGGTGATCGACGCGGTCGAGGCCGCGGCGATGCCCGGCGTCGTTCGCATCATGACGGGCGCGGATCTGGCGGGCGTGGTTTCGTCCTGGCGCGGGACCCATGGCTTGTTCCCCGACATGAAGGCTCCCGAGCAAACGGCGCTCGCCACCGATACCGCCCGGTGGCAAGGCGAAGCCGTCGTCGCTGTCGCCGCGCGAAGCCGGGCCGAGGCGGAGGATGCGACGGAACAAGTCATCGTCGACTGGGAGGAATTGCCGGTTCTCGGCGACGCACAAACGGCGCTCGGGGATGCGGCACCGTCGATCCACGCGGAACTCGGCGGCAATCTTGCTTTTTTCGCCGAGATTGAACAAGGCGACGTGGAAACGGCGTTCGGCGACGCGCATGTCGTTGTCGAACGGCGGTTCCGGTTCAACCGTCATACCGGTGTCAGTCTGGAACCGCGCGGCCTGATTGCCGATTACGATCCGGCGTCGCATAGATTGACCGTCCATCAGTCGCACCAGACACCCCATCAGCAACAGGACCTTTACGCCCGTCTGCTGAATATTCCCGAGCAGAACGTCCGGGTGATCTGTCCCGATGTCGGCGGCGCGTTCGGGTTGAAGCATCATCTATATGCCGACGAGATGACCGCCATCGCAGCATCGAAACTGTTGGGACGGCCGGTTAAATATATTGCCGACCGGCTGGAATCGTTTCTCGGCGATATCCATTGCCGCGATCACACGGTTACCGCGCGGATGGCGTTCAGCGCCGAGGGCGACATTCTGGCGATCGACATCGACGATCTTTTCCATGCTGGCGCGTATTCGCAATATCCCCGGTCGAGCGTCGCGGAGGGCAACCAGATCATCCGCCTCTGCGGCATTCCCTACCGGCATGAGCATTACCGCGCCAAGGTTCGCATGGCCTATCTCAACAAATCGCCGCTGGGCCATATCCGCTCGGTTGGGCATCCCATTGCCTGCGCGGTGACGGAACACCTTGTCGATCTCGGCGCCAAACGGTTGGGGCTCGACCCCATCGCGGTGCGCCGGCGCGCCTATCTTCGCGACGAGGATTGTCCGATTGTTTCGCCGGGCGGTATCGCGCTGGAACGTCCTTCCTTCCACGGTTGCCTCGACCGCGCCCTGGAACGGATCGACATCGATGCCTTCCGCGCCGAACAAGCGCGGTTGCGGGAACGGGGCGTCCATCGCGGGATCGGCTTCGCGACCTTCGTCGATCTGACCGCGATCGGCCCGGAATATTATGGGGAAGGCGGGCAGCATATCAGCGCCCAGGAAACCTGCCTGTTGCGGCTGGAAGCCTCGGGCGGAATCCGCTGCTATACCGGCGCGACCGACCAGGGGCAGGGCATCGATACGGGCATCCAGCAGGTCGTCGCGGGTATCGTTGGCGTCCCCATGGACGACGTGAAGGTAAACAGCGGCGACAGCGAGCTCTGCCCGGTGGGCGGCGGGTCCTGGGGGTCGCGTGGCGCGGCGCTGGCTGGCGAGGCGGCCTTGCGCGCCGGGCGCAAATTGCGGCTGAATATCCTCAACATCGCCGGCGTGTTGTTGCAGAAATCGGCGAATTCCCTGGATATTCGAGGCGGTTCGGTTGTCGATGCGGTGAGTGGCGCCACCCATATGGCGCTTTCGGAGGTCGCCGAGGTCGGGCATTTCAAACCCTATACCATCCCCGACGGCGTCGCGGCGGACCTGACCGTTATCGGGCGCTATGCCAGCCGGAACCGTATGTTCCTTCCCGCGAACGGGCTGCATGTCGCTATCCTCGATGTCGATACGGATACGGGACTGGTAGAATTCCGGCGCTACCTAGTGGTCCATGATTGCGGCCGCATCCTCAACCCGATGCTGGTCGACGAGCAGGTCCGCGGCGGCGTCGTACAGGGAATCGGCGGCGCACTCTACGAAGAGTTCATCTACGACGACGACGGTTATCTGCGGAACGGCACCTTGGCCGATTATTTGGTCCCGATGGCGGCCGAAATGCCGGATATCGAGGTCGAGCATCTCCAAACGCCGACCACGACATCCGAACTGGGGGCGAAGGGCGTCGGCGAGGCGGGGACGACGGGGGCGATGGGCGCGGTGCTGAACGCGGTGAATGACGCGCTGTCGCCGTTCGAATTTAATCTTAGCGAATTTCCCCTGACGCCGCCGCGCATCCTCCGGACGCTTGGCAAAATCTGATGTGTTTAAGGTTCGGGGCAAGATCCCTAAACCGAAGTTGATGACACCGCCGGCGATGGAAAAGTTCAGGGACATGAAGACCTTGCACAAATTTTCCGCCGTCCACGCCTCGATCCATAATCATTTCAATCGGGACCGTCACCTCAACCGCCGCAACATCTTCGAGATGAAATCACGTGGCATCTGCAGCGTTTGGAACTGGTCCTCGAGATGATCCGCGCGGTGGAGGCGCAGAGGGATGCCGTGGTTGAAGCTGAACCGGCGGCGAATGAAGATGGCCGGAAGATCCAGCATCTTGTACGGTTCAAGGCGATCGGCCCACAATTCGCGACGGTCTTGGTCGGTGAAGTGTCCCACAAGAAATTCGCCAACCGGCGCCAAGTGGCCAGTTATGCGGGCTTGACACCGAGCCCGTTCAACAGCGGCTCTCTGGTGCGCGAACAAGGTATCTCGAAGGCCGGCAACCCACGGGCCAGAACGACGATGATTGAGATGGCCTGGCTGTGGTTGCGATATCAGCCGCACTCGGCGCTCTCTCGCTGGTTCCACGAAAGGGTCGGAACCGGCCGGGTTCGGCGCATCACAATCGTCGCCTTGGCCCGCAAGCTCTTGATCGCGTTTTGGCGGTTCCTGGAATCCGGATTGCTTCCCGATGGCGCGGAATTGAAGGCTTAGGAAAGGAGTTAGGGTCGGTGGCGCGGAAGCTGCGCCGCCCAAACGAACCAGGGTGGCAATGTGATCGTTGTCCGGCAGGGCTGAAAAACGCCGCTCTAAAAGATTGATCTTTGCCCCCTGGAGCCGACCCGCCCGTGCATGCGGGATTTTGGTTGCGGATCCCCAACATTGTTCCCACCGGATATAAGGTTATGGTGCCCTTTGGGCTACATCCAATTACCGTCGGCTTAACCCTGGTTCAACGGGTCGCTTCGGTGCCCACAGCAAATCCTTGACAAAGTTCGCCTCATATAAGGCCGGATACATGACTGCATGCTCTACCGCCGCTTCAAATCAGTTTTTCCCTTGCAACACCGGGGGCGTCCATACATGACAGTGCCAGGAAAACAGTTGAGCGCGGAGGCCTAGGCCCGTTATGCAAATTTCGGCTTCTCAGACCAGGACCGAATAAACGGCATTCGGGAGCATCACGACGATGGGCTGAACGGAAATTGATCGCCCGAACAGCGATGGATCACTGCATATGCCACGCATTCGCCCCGCAGGCGGTAATTTTCCGCCGCGCCCGGCGCGGTGGATAGGTCGAGAAAACTCTGGTGGCTGGGGTACCAGGCGGCCAGAATCTCGTCGATGTTCTGTTCGCCCACCGCTTGTCCATGCACTGGCTGGCGCCAGAGGATCCGGCCGCCAACGGCGGGCAGAAACCTTTCCAGGCCAGCGATGTAGTCGCCATGGATACCGTCGCCTGGAAACCCGGAACCCGCTTTATAGCGATTGAGATTGAGCATCAGAACGGGACCATCGTTGCCGCTCTGGGCAATAGCCTTGATGACCGCCAGTTCATTTTCGTTGCGTAACAATTGCGCCGGTAACATGCGAGGCCTCCAGGTTCTGGTCGCGTGCAATGCGCCCAATACTACCATGCGGCATCCCTTCAAATCATGCCTATGAAGGTGCTGGACTTCACCAGTCGGCAGCGCAAGGATGTAACCGCTGGAGTTATTTGGGCGTTGGATCACGATGTATAATTTTCACGGAAGCTGCCACTGCGGCAATCTGAAAGTTGACTACAAGACGACCATCGCGGCCAAGGACGCGGCAGTTCGGGCATGTCAATGTTCGTTTTGCCGCAAGCACGATGCGCGCGCAATTTCCGACCCGGCCGGCACGATCGAAATCACCGCGCGCGATCCAGCTCTTTTGGAACGCTACCGTTTTGGCATTGGCGTGATCGATTTTTTGATCTGCCGAAAATGCGGCGTCTATGTTTCGGCCTATACACGCCATGACGACAAAGCGTTCGCCAATGTAATGGTTAACGTGCTCGACGAACGCGCAACCTTTCCGCAGCCCAACCCGGTTAATCTTGACGGCGAGAACAAAGCGGACAAACGCCAGCGCCACAAGAACAACTGGACGCCGGCGATTCTGCGCGGCGACTGATACCAAGGAGCGCTAATAAGGACTCATAGAGACGGCTTGCCAAGGTTTTCGGCAAGAAGCGTGCGCAGTGGCGATGCGGTGCATCGCGAAGCGTGCGCGACGCTG
>PTKA01000012.1 GCA_002937525.1 Alphaproteobacteria bacterium MarineAlpha10_Bin3 | reverse complement strand
GGATCGTCGGATTCGAGCAATTCGCGCGGTTCGGCGACCGATAGCCGGCAGCGCCCGATATTCAGATCGACCGGGGCGTAAATCTCGCCATAGTCGAATTCCATCAAGACGTCATTGCCGGCGACGCCCAGATGCGCCGCGCCAAAAGCAACGAAGGTCGCCACGTCGAAGCTGCGCACGCGGATAATCGACAAACCATCGATATTGGTTGCGAACTGCAACTGGCGGGCAGCGGGATCGACGAAGGCCGGTTCCGGCTCGATCCCGACCCGGGCGAGCAAGGGGGCGACCTCCTTTAAGATCCGGCCCTTGGGCAAGGCGAGGACCAGCGACTGATTGGCGCGCACAACGAAAACTCCATAAAATCCGCTGCCTACATGGCACAAGCCGATAGGCTATTCCAGCACGATCTGCCGCCGCCCCGGCTGATATTCTCTATGCCCCGACAGCGCCCGCGACCGGATTCATGATATCGCCGACGCCCAGAAACGCACCCGTATCGGGATCCCGCATGACGCCATTGGGTTTGGCGAAGGCGTTCGGGTACACGCTTTGCTCTTCGCGGAACACCGGCATATGGGCTTCGATTGCAGCAACGACGCCATCGTCGAGGCGCATATCCAGCGTTGCCCGCCCGTCGCCGCTAACGTCGATGCGGGGCTGATGAAAGGCGTCCTCGAAATCCATGGCGCCATCGATCAGCATCGAGGCGACCTGCATCACCGCCGGCATGATGCGCCGCCCGCCAGACGCGCCAAGCGCGAACCACGGTTTGCCGTCGCGCGTCGCCAGCATCGGACACATATTCGACAATGGCCGTTTGGACGGGGCCATCGAATTTGGCTTGCCGGGCACCGGATCGAACCACAATATGCCGTTGTTCATCAGGATGCCGGTCTGCGGCAACACCGTCTTGCTGCCAAAGACCGACAGCAGCGTCTGGGTCAATGTCACCATGTTGCCATCGGCGTCGATAACGCAAAGATGGGTCGTCGATCCGGGTGCCCGGCTGTCATCCTCCGCGCCCATGGTGCGGAACCGTTCGGCATAGGCATCGCTCATCGCGCGCGCCCATTGGGCATAGGCCGCCGGTCCCGGCGTTCCCGCGCCGATCTTGCCGCCGATTGCGTCCAGCACCCGAAACAAGGTCGGCCCGGCGGTCAGGCCGGGGGCGGCGAAGACCCTGGCCGGGCCATAATCGCGCATCAGCGGATCGACTTCGCGCGCCCGGTATTGCGCCAGATCGGCCGCCCGCAGCGACCCGCCGCCGGCTTCGATATCGGCTATGATCCGGGCCGCGACCTCGCCTTCATACAGGTCGCGGTGGCCGGCCTGGGCAAGCCGCTTCAAGGTGTTCGCCATCCCGCCCAACGGCAGATGCGGCACCGGTTTGCCGACATCGGGCAGCGGTGGCCGGGCATCGGGCAAATAGATCTGGGCGCTGGCCGCATAGCGCCGCAAATCCACCATCGCCGAGGCAACCCGGATCGTCGTCATCCAGTTCACCGGCAACCCGCGTTCCGCCAGCGTTATGGCCGGCGCCAGCAAATCCGCCCAGGGCTTGGTGCCGTAACGCTCCCAGGCCAGCCCGACGCCGTCGAGCTGTCCCGGCGTGGCCATCGAGCGATAGCCATGCACGTTGGCGTCGTCGCGCACCGCCGGCCAGGTGAAGATATCGCCGCCTTCGCCCTCGACCAAGGGGTAGTCGCTGGGATCGAGCGCCGCCGGCGCAACGGCGCCGAAATCAATGCACCGAACCCGGTCTTCTTGCGCCAGATAGATCAGCATATAGCCGCATCCGCCCAGCCCGCTCATCCAGGGTTCGACCACGGAAACGGCAAAGGACGTGGCGATTGCCGCATCGACGGCGTTACCGCCGGCGCGCAGCACCTCGGCCCCGGCTTGCGCGGCGGTGCGAAAATGGCTGCTCACGACCCCGCCGCCACCGCGCACCGCCGGCTTGCGCAGTTGCCAGTTCTGGTAAAAATTGGTGTTCAGTTCGTTCATGTTGGCTCTTTTCGAAATGTGGCGACTAACCGTTATAGAAGGGGCGGCCACTATTGCGCAGCCAGAGCCGGACCAGCCGCCGCTTGCGTTCCGGTGCGTGGTGATCCACGAATGCGGTCCGTTTGTGGCCGCAGCGCCGGTTATCCAGAAACTGGATCTGACCGGGCTCGAAGATGAAGTCCTTCCACATTGTCGGTTCGTTCAAAATGCCTTCCAGCGCGTCGAGCGCCGCCGCCCCGTGCGCGTCGAATTCCTCGCCGGCCAGCACATAGCCGTTGACAACCTGAAAATGCGACAGCCGCGCAACCAGCGCGCCAGATTCATTGGCGAACAGGGGATGAAACGTGGTTTTGACGTCACCCGGCGCGTGTTCGCGCTGGCGGTCGAAATAGTAGGGCCGATAAAGCCGTGGCAGATATTCGCCATAGCGCCGCAGCATTTCGTTATGCGCGCTGGGAAAACTGATGATGCGGCTGATCCCGCCTTGCTTGGCGGTTTGCAGGCAAAGCAGGCCGATGATATGGGGCGGACTGTGGTTATAGCTGTTGTCGGTATGAAAATTCTGCTCCACGTTGGTGATGTCGGGACGCACGCCGTGGCCCGGCTTGCGGCCCGAATCATAGACATCGTAAATCATCTGGCCGTTCCATTTCTGCGCCACCGGCCGGGCAATCATCGATGCCAGCAGCCAGTACACCATGACGGCCTCCTGCCTGGCGAACTGGCCAAGGTTCAGACGATCGACAATGGCAAAGCCGACGCCATCGCGCAATTCCGCGCTCACCGCCTTCATCAGGGCGCGGCACGCCGGTAATTCAAACAGATCCGGCGTTATCATTTCCACCGGCAGGGGATTGGCGCGCAAATGTAAAACCGCGCCATCCAGTTCATCGAGGCAAGCCTGATCGAGCACGAAAAATCCATCGTCGACGGCCAGCGAATCGCGCCGCCATGCGTTGGCGCCGGTAAATTCGCTTTGGATTACGCAACTGGCATCTGTCATGGCGCAACCTTATCAGGAGACAATGGCCATCTGAAAGAGCCATACGGGTTTCGGTCGGCACGCGGATCGACTAAGATCGTATCATGTAATTTGGTGGGGAGGAGGAACGCCGCCATGGATAAAAGGGAAACTGCGGAGCGGCGCAGTGCCATCGATAAGAGGCACGCCATCGACCGGCGCCACGCCATGGATCGCCGCCACGCCGTGGATCGGCAGAACGCCGCGGATCGCCGGAACGCCATGGACCGGCGAAACGCCATGGACCGGCGGAACGCCATGAACCGGCGGCACGCCATGGACCGGCACCACGCCACGAATAGACGGCACGCCGTGGATCGGCGGCACGCGGCAAACCATGGATAAAAGAAACGCCATGGAGCGGCGAAAAACCATGGCGCGGCGGAACCCCGGGGATAGGCGCAAAGATGCGCCGGTTAATTCAGCCGTTCGCCCCCGTGGGGTCACCGTGCAACTGCTGGAGGATATCGGTGCGGCGTTCAATCGCCACGACATCGACGCCATCATTGGATTCTTCGCCGAAGATGGCGAATTCGACAACGCCAGAGGGCCGGAAATTTTCGGCCGACGCCATACCGGAAAAGCCGAGCTACGCGCGTTTTTCGGCGAACTGATGGCAGCCCTGCCTGACATTCAGTGGCACGCCATCGACAACCGGGTGGATGGCGACAAGGGATACTCGCAGTGGCACCGCCAGGCGACCCTGCCCGATGGCACGGTTCAGGACTGGCTTGGTCTCGACATTTTCACGTTCAAGGACGGTCTGATCGCCAAAAAGGACACTTATTTCAAAATTGTCGAATAACTCATTCAAGATCGTGTCTGGGCGTCCAGAGGGTTGGCCAGCTTTCGTCGAAATCGGCCAGGACGCAGTTTAGCCCGCCGACATCCAGTCGAATGACGCCACCGCCGGCGAATTGCATTTCGACCACGCCTGTGGCGGCGTCGCCTGCATAGGAAATTGCCAGCAGCGATAGAAACTGGCCTCGGTCCTTGCGGTCGATCCCACGGTAACGGACCTTGTCCACCGCCTCGAAGCGCAGACCGGCATGGATGCGCTCGCGCGTATCGCGCTCCCAGCGGTAGCGGGTCAGCGCCATGACGAAACCGTTCCCGTCGGGCATGAGGCCGATATCGCCAATCGGCACCAGCCCGTCCTGCAACAGGGCCGAAATGACCGCCATATCCTCGGCGTTGCGGGCGCGAAGTTTGACCGCCGCCATCAGGTGCCGTCAGCCCCGATTCGCTCGATATCGGCCCCGCATCCAGCCAGTTTTTCCTCCAGCCGCTCATAGCCGCGGTCGAGGTGATAGATCCGGTTTATCAGGGTTTCACCCTCGGCGGCGAGGCCGGCCAGCACCAGCCCCATCGAGGCCCGCAAATCGGTCGCCATCACTGGCGCGCCGGTTAAACGCGGCACGCCCCGGATCATCGCCGAGGCGCCGTGCAGATTGATATTTGCGCCCATGCGGCAGAGTTCGGGCACATGCATGAAGCGGTTCTCGAAGATCGTTTCGGTCACCATCGACGCGCCCTGCGCCACCGACAGCAGGGCCATCATCTGCGCCTGCAAATCGGTCGGAAAACCGGGATACGGTTCGGTCATAACGTCGATTCCCGTAATCCCGCCGGGCTCGCAGGCGACCCGGATGCCGCCGGCGGTTGGCTCGATCGTCAGTCCGGCGTCAC
Source organism: Alphaproteobacteria bacterium MarineAlpha10_Bin3 (assembly GCA_002937525.1). Taxonomy (GTDB): domain Bacteria; phylum Pseudomonadota; class Alphaproteobacteria; order UBA8366; genus MarineAlpha4-Bin1. The sequence continues at coordinate 6,090 of PTKA01000012.1, read as the reverse complement.
GCAGCCGGTCGGCGGCGACCCCCATCAGATCGAGTTCGATGCCGGTCAACTCGACCGAGCCGCCAGCCATGCCGACGGCGATGGCGAAGGAACCGGCTTCGATCCGGTCGGCGATAATCCGGTGCTTGGCGCCGTGCAGCCGGTCCACGCCCTGGATCAAGATCGTGTGTTCCCCGGCGCCGTCGATTTTCGCGCCCATCGCGACGAGGCATTGTGCAAGATCGACGATTTCGGGCTCGCGCGCGGCGTTGACCAGCCGGGTTTCGCCCCTGGCGAGGCAGGCAGCCATCAACAGATTTTCGGTCGCGCCGACCGAAACGAAGGGAAAAACAATCTCCGCGCCGACCAACCCTTTTGGCGCGCGGGCTTCGATATAGCCATTATCGAGTTCGATTTCGGCGCCCAGCGACCGCAATCCGTTGATATGCAGATCGACCGGCCTGGTGCCGATCGCGCAGCCGCCGGGCAAGGAAACCCGCGCCCGCCCGCACCGTGCCACCAGCGGCCCCAGCACCAAGGCGCTGGCCCGCATCTTGCGCACCAGATCATAGGGTGCTTCGGTATTGTGAATATCTGCCGCCCGCAGGGTCAGCGCGCATTCCTTCCCGGTCCCGTTCATATCGACGACGACGCCGTGCTGCCGGAGCAGGATTGCCAGGGTCTCTATATCGGCCAGACGCGGCGCGCGGAACAAGACCAGCGCCTCGTCGGTCAACAGGCTGGCGGCCATAAGCGGCAGGGCGGCGTTTTTCGCCCCGCCGATCTGAATGGCGCCACTCAACCGCCTGCCACCGCGAATCCGGATTCGGTCCATGCCCGTCCTTGCCGCCACCGCCTCATCGAAGATTACAGACCCAAGATCGTCGAGAATATCATGCGGGGTCATGGGATGCTTCCCTATGTTCGAACCACTCTACCAGCGGCTTTTTACGGGAGGAATATGGCTATCGCAAGGCGGCCGTTGCGGTTGCTGAATCCTATTCTTGCGCGCCCTTGGGCGGATTGGCCCGCATCGCGCGATTGCGCTTTTGTTGCTTTCGTTTCAGCAAGTTAGCGCGCAGCGCCGCCGCCATTCGCGCGCTTCGTTGCGCCGCCCGGCTTTTTGCCGCCGACGCCGCGCCGGTGCCGCCGCCACGATTCGCTCCGGTCATTTAGCACCACCGAGTCGCCTTGCCCGTGCCGACCGGCTGTGGCATAAGGCAATCCGCGTTTCCAGCCGCCGTAGCTCAGGGGTAGAGCGCGCCCTTGGTAAGGGCGAGGTCCACAGTTCAATTCTGTGCGGCGGCACCATTTTTTCCTCAATATACCCGTAGCGGCAGTCTCTAAAAATTCGGCGCATTGACGGTTTCTTTCCAGGGCGCCTTTTGCGGGAAATTTTAGCACATAATCCGCCCTCGATTCACCCCGTCCCGGGACGCCCTCGCGCCGGTTCCTTGACCAGCGCAAATACCCGCAACGAACGCTCTTTGCCGGCATTGCCGCCTTTTGCGATATCGGGTTCAATCGGGCGGACCGGCGCAGTATTGTTACGCGCCAAATAAATGATAGCGTCATGCGCTAAATCTTAACTGCGCCGCTAAACTGTCCAATAAAGTGGGACACCCGCAATATTTGCGGGGATGCATTGGAGCTAATGATGGAAACTCAATACCAGTATGTGCGCATCGAGAAGGTCGGCAAAGTCGCGCACCTGACCTTGAACCGCCCTGATATCCTCAATGCTGTCCATCAGGCGGCGGCCATCGAGGTCGCGGCGGCCGCCCATGCGCTTGCCGCCGATCCGGCAATACGCCTGATTGCGATCCGCGGGGCGGGTCGCGCGTTCTGCACCGGCATCGATCTCAAGGCGTTGGCGGCGGACGGCATCGACATGCGGTACTTCCGCATCTGGGAGGACGCGCTGCGTTGCTTCGAGACGATGGATAAGCTGGTGCTCTGCATGATCCACGGCCATGCCGTAGGCGGCGGCCTGCAACTGGCGATGGCTTGCGATATTCGCGTCGCGACCGCCGACGCCAACTTGTCGGTGCCGGCGGTCAACGAAGGTCTGATCCCGGGTCTCGGCACGTTTCGTCTGGCCCGCTTCATTGGCCATGGACGGGCCAAGCGAATGATTCTTTCCGGCGACCCGGTAACCGGCGCCGAGGCGCTGAAAATTGGCCTGGTCGACCATCTGGTTTCCGCAGCTGGCATGGCAACGGAATTCAACGCCCTGATCGAGAAGTACATGGGCGTCAACTCGGAAGGTTGCAGGCTCTCGAAGCTGGCCGTCAATGAATGCTTCGATCTCAGATTCGAGCCCTTCCTGGAACGCTACATGGGATTGCAGGAACAGGCTTTCGCATCGAAGGACTTTAACGAAGCCATGACGGCATATCGCGCAAAACGCGCTCCGGTCTGGCGTTAAACGACCCGGACGAAATCTTGTCGGCGCAAAGGATGCGGCATTTAACGGCAATCGCCGGCGTCATGCGCCCCGTTCCGCAAACGACCCCCAACTCGTCGCCTGCGTGATCCGGATCGCGATAACCGGATGATGCTCGATCGCCATCTCGATGAGCTGCGCATATCGCGCGCGCAACAGGCGCTGGGCTTGCGCATGTTCGGCGCCGCCATGCAGGATATCGGCCTGACCACGCAGCATCACCCAACCCAGGCGCGACCAGTCAAGGTCGTCATAACGGTCAACGACGAAGCTGACGAAACGGTTCTCGGCGATATTGCGCAGCCGCTTCAGCGGTTTGTCGCGGCGCCGCTTCGGTTTTTTATCGATGGTGATGTAGATGTTGTCGCCCGCCAGCGCGTAGCACACCGGAACAATGGACGGCACGCCGGTGGCGTCGGCTGTCGCCAGATGCCCGACGCGCTGAGATTCCAGGATTCGGCGTTGTGCGTCCGTCAGCATCGCCAAGCTACGATGTCCTCCCGATGCAGGATGAATGAATGACCCGGCGGCGCAATCAATCTGGAAACGTCTCCACCAGTTCTTCGAGCCGGGCCTTGGCATTTTGAAGAATGGCCTCGCCGTCGCCGACAAGGAGGATGTCGAAGTCAAGATCGAGGAGTTTCCGCACGTTGCCGCGAAGCCTCGCCGGGTCATCCATGACGCCCTCGGGCAGGAGAGTGCATTGCCCGGGCGGGTTGCCGATGACGGCGTCGCCGACGATCAGGATTCCCCGGTCCCGCCATAACAAGGCGATCTCGCCCGGCGACTTTCCCGAAGCGTCGACCACCTCCAACAGCCCGACCGCCCCACCCAGTTCCAGCGCGCCGTCCAGTTTCGTTCCCTGGCTTCGGGCGTGCTCCGCATCGTCGGCGTGGATGAATGTCCGCGCGCCGGTACGCGCCCGAACCCTGTTCGCCGCGCGGGAATGGTTCCGATTGGTGAGGATGATCCAGGACACGCCCTCGCCGACAAGGGCGTCCATAACGTCTTTTGTCGGTTCGACAGGGTCGATACAGATGTTGCCGCCGGGGCTGTGAACGAAATGTCCATTGAAGTTGTAACCGTGCGGCTCCGAAGCCCACGGCCAGGTGAAGATATCCTTGGCAATGTCCCGCACATTTGGCTCCACTAGTTCATCGGCTTCGGCCACATCGGCCATATTCTGGGGAATAACGTAATTCACGCCGGTCCCGCGGCAAGACGGGCGGGTAAAATGGGGCGCATCTCACCCGTTCATTCCAGAGCGATGCCCGGGCGAAGTTTGTCTTCGATCATCCGCGCGAATGCGGCCCTGATTGTTTCCATGTACGGTTTCAGATAGGGAAAATTATTGGCGTGGTCGAAACCGTGGCGCATAGCTGCGCCGGATTGACCACTTTACCACAGCCCCAACAACAGAAGCGGTCAATTGATATGGTACATAAAATAGTCAATTCGATTTGTTCTCGAAACAAATTTTTGTTGCCGCTATCCGATGGACAGCGTTGTTCCAATTGCCGGTCAATCGTCGCCTGCCGCGATGTAGCCGTAATCGCGGGCGGCGGCGGCAACGCTGACCACGCCGTTGCGGATATCGGCCGCGATCGCATTGGCGTCGCGGGTGGATGGGATGCCGATACCGGCACCGCCGGGCGTCTCGACGATCAGGCGCACGCCGGCCGGAATTTCCTGCACGCCCTTGCCGTTGAACACCTGCCCGGTGGACAGGCCGACATAGCCGTTCATGCCGTCATGGCCGCCGTCACGGCCGCGCGCGGCGTGTTTGATGCGGTCGAAGCCGGCCAGTAGTTCAAAGGGCTGACCGGACCTGTTTTCGATTTCAAGCGACTGACCATGGCCGCCGCGCCGCATCCCGGGGCCGCCGGAATCGGTCCGGAATTCCTTCTTCCACAGGACCAGCGGCGCAATCGATTCCATGATTTCCACCGCCGATGCGCTGACCCCGCTGGGATAGGCGGTCGCCGACAATCCATCCTTGTTCGGCCGTGCGCCGGTGCCGCCATTGGTCACCATGGTCACGACATATCCCGCACCCGCATCGTTGGCGCCCAGGTTTCGGCCGCGCATATTGAGGTTCCACAGGCACGACGTGCCTTCGGCCGGCACCCGTTCGGGTATCGCCTGGCGCATACAGCCGAACACCACATCGGGCAGCATCTGACCGATAATATGGCGCAACGACACCGCCGCCGGTTTGCGCGCATTCAAGATGCAGCCCGACGGCGCCGATACCGTGAACGGCGCCAGTGAACCGGCATTGTTGGGGATGCCCGACGATACGGCGCATGAGATGCCAAAGCAGGTATAGGCGGTGGTGTAGCTCATCGGCACGTTGATGCCGAATTTGGAGATCGACGAAGTGCCGTCGTAATCGATATGGATGCCGTCATCGGAAATCGTCATTCGGGCGACCAGATCGATTTCATGATCGTATCCGTCGATGCGCATCGACGTGGCGTACACGCCAGTCGGCAAGGCGGCAATTTCCGCCATCGTGGCGTTGCGCGACTGTTCAATTATATAGGACCCAAGCTCGTCCAGACTGTCGAGCCCGAACTCGCTCATCATCTCGCTCAACCGTTCGCAGCCGATATCGTTACAGGCGGCGAGCGAATAGACATCGCCCTCAGTCTCGACGGGCTGGCGTGTATTGGCGCGCACCATTGCCAGCAATGTCTCGTTCATGCGTCCTTCCTCGGCCAGTTTGAGGAACGGAATGTAAAGGCCCTCCATAAACACGTCGGTCGCGTCCGGTCCAAAACCGATGCCGCCGATATCGATCAGATGGCTGGTGCAGGAAAACAGCGCCACCAGCTTGCCATTATGAAAAGCCGGCGTGGTCAGAACGAAGTCGTTGAGATGCCCGGTGCCCATCCACGGGTCGTTGGTGATGTAGATATCGCCCTTGCGCATGGTTTCGACCGGAAAGCGCGCAATAAAATGCTTTACCGATTCGGCCATCGAATTGACGTGCCCCGGCGTACCCGTCACGGCCTGCGCCAGCATCCGCCCGTCAAGATCGAACACGCCGGCCGATAAATCGCCGCATTCGCGGACCATCGAACTGAACGCCGTGCGGATCAGCGTCTGCGCCTGCTCCTCGACCACCGAGATCAGACGGTTCCACATGATCTGCATATTGATACGGTCGAAATCGGTCTTCATGCCGCCGTCTCCTCAAGGGATGTTTTAGCTTGAAACAGACTTATGGCATCGTCAAGCCGTTCCGACGCCCTCCGACGGGCAGCGTCGCGCAACGCTTCGCGATGCCGACGCGTAATCGCGTCTTCAACGCGGTAATCGCCACAGCGCACGCGCCGCAGCCGAAAACCTTGGCAAGTCGTCTCTATGGGTTCTTATTAGCGTTCCTTGGTATTAAACCGGGATAGCCTGAATGGCCACCGCCAATTGTCCAAACGCCCGAAGGTTGGCGTCGAGCGACAAAACCGCTTAGTATATTCGTACTTTGCTGGCGGACACTGAACGGTAATATTAACCATTTAGAAAGTAACATGCCAGAAAATGACACGATGCTAGGGGTTTTATCCCGGCATTTGATGGGTTGGATCGAGTCTGAACCGTTCTGGCTCCGATGTCCAGATACAGCAGATGTATTCGTAAGGTGTGAGGCCCTTTAGCGTCTT